>NZ_CP149788.1:300000-396905 GCF_037914945.1 Haloterrigena sp. KLK7 | reverse complement strand
AATACGATTTCTTTATTCAGGATCAAGTCAGAACTGAAACGTCCAGTTCGGTAACTACAGCTGCGAAATGAGCCCTATGGAAGACGGTGCTTTACTGGAAATAGTAGGGTGGGGGTGTTCCGTCATTCTCGACAGCAAAACCCTCCACAGTATGCTGATTCAAATTCTAGCCGAGTATACTGGAAATAGAAACGACAGTACACTGACTTCAGGGGTGTAGGTCAACACTATTTGGAACCAGGGTTATCGGATTCAGACCGCTATTTTAAGATGCGGGTTAGAACAGAACACCGCTCTCGAGCGCTCACTCCCCCAGTGCGGTCGCTCGAGACCCCCTTTCCTAAGTGAACTACGCGCAGCGAACCGTCGCGAAGGAGCCGCTACCGGAGAACGATGAACGTTGCGTGAACGGGTCATCTCCAGTCACTGTGGCCCGTCACTTAATTGCGTCTCTTGATCCGGATCAGCATGCCGAGGCTGATCAGAATAACAAGCGGAAGCACGATGAGCACGGTGGCATAGTACGGATTGGCCAGGTTCACGCTCTTGCTACTGGCCAGATGGGGAAAAAGAGAAAGCACAGAACCATGATCGACGAGAAAATCGTAATTTTGATTGATTTCTCTTTGGAAATGAGTTCGGAGCTCATCGGTGGTAATTAAGGGTGACAAACTAGTGTATTTTTCGGTGGCGAACCGCTACTGTGGGCGGGTTTCGTAGATATCGATGTCGGCGATGTTCGGGCCGTGGAACCAGATTTTTATCCCACTTCCCTCGTGTCCGTGCTGTCTGGCGATTCACCAGAGCCGATCGCTGTTATACCGAACACCAACAACATCGCCATCTTTGACGATTGGTTCACGGACGCGAGCGTCAAACGATACTTAGCATCCTTTTCACGGCCATCCTCAACGAGAAACTTCTTGAACGCCTCGAAGTCCAAGACGAAGTCCGGCTGGTCTTGGATGAAGTACTCATTCGGCGATTCAAGAACCACTGGCTCAGTCGCCTGGATGACCATGTCGTCGGGATGCCGAAGGAGATCATCATCGACGCAAACGTCCCACCGGTGGATTTGTTGCTCTGAGCCGGGGAACTCTACTTCTGCTTCAGTTTCCAGAACGACAACCTTGTAACCCGGCACCGACTGCGATCTTAAATTCGATGGAAACCTCGAACTGATTCTTCGTTATCAGTATTACTTTATTGCGAACTACGTATGTATAGATGCTAACAATGGGGCGACTTTTTTCACAGGATTCCGACGCAGCGGTCAAACGAAGCGAGACACCACGGGTCATCTGTCTCGATGATGAATACGCAGATGAAGTTCTCGGTGCTCTCCAGTCTGAAACCGCGCAGACGGCATTTCGTGCGCTGAACCAGGAACCGATGGCCGCAGCGGAACTCGCGGCCGAACTCGATGTGTCAGTCCAGACAGTCGGTTACCATCTCGAGAAGTTGCTTGACGCCAACCTGATCGAACACCACGAGACAGTCTACTCCGAAAAAGGACGCGAAATGCCCGTCTACGGCCCAGCTACTGAACCAACAATGCTGTTTTTCGGCACGTCAGACGAGCAGCAGGCGCTCGAATCAGCGTTCAGAGAGTACGCGTCGACGCTTGGGATCGGAGCCGTCATACTCGCGATTCGGGGCGCATTGTCACCACTTAAACCGCTCTTCGACTGGCTGTAGCGGACGGATGTCAGTCCCTCCCGGTTTACGATGGATCGGGATCCTCGGCGAGTGCAAGCTCATCGAACTCTCCAGGCATCGTTCCCAAGCGGGCGAAGACGTACAGCGCTGTTTTCGCGATCGCACCGAGCGTGTAGCCGGTGAGCATGCCGATGCCGACGAACAGCCCGCCGCCAAGGATGGCGATGAGGTGTGCTGATTCGCCGGGAACGGCGAGGTACAACACGACGCCGAGTACTAGCCCTGGAGCGAGCAACAGGGCGGTGACGAATCCGACACCGAACTCCGAACCGAGTGTCTCGCCCCAGGTGTCGTGGATGAGCCGTCCACTCTCTTGTACCATTGTGGTCGGGCTGGCGTCCTCGAGAACGACGACTGGAATGACGAAGTACGTCAGCGCGAGCCACCCGGTGTTGAGCAGTGCCGCGATGATGATGCCGACGATGTCGCTGGACTCCTCAAGGATTTGGAGCGCGAGGCCAACGAACGCACTCAGGAGCGACCACACCAGAAGGGCCCAGATATGGTCGGCAGCGACGCGAAATGCGTCACGCACTGACGGCGATCGGCCGGCAAACGTCTCTCTGCTCGCCCAGACGAGCGCGGCAATGCTAAACGAGACGAGAAACATCGATCCCGCATATGCGCCCACCAGCAGTGCAATCACGAAGGCGAGCGATTCCGATCCACCCAGTGTGACGAATCCGCCGAGGACAGTGACGAGGTACGCGACGGTTGCAACACCACCCACGAGTGGATAGACGGTTAACCCCGGGTTCGCACGAAGCACTGCGACGCTGCCACCCGCGAGTTGAAACCCGGTCCAGAGCCGGTCACGGAGACTCATCCGTCGATCACCGCCGGTGACGACAGCATTCGACCTGGTCTCGCCGCTGGTGTCTCCACTCGATACGGAGTCACACTCGCGTCTGTCCACACCGTCATCCACTGATATTCGACAGTCTCAGCCATACAAGTATCTGTAATGACCGAAAAGAAAAATCAGCCGGTGAGTTCGAATCGCTTCGAACATATACCTGCCCGCGGCACGTTGTTCGGGCTCTTCTTGTCGAGAGAGATCCTCGAAACACAGATCCAGTTCTGGTTCATTGAACTTGACGCACATCAGTGAGAACATGGACTACGGCGCGTTCATGAACCGCCGTCTACACGGCTGGGGATTTGCGAAGATGCACGCTCAGATTCGGTACAAGGCCGCCGAGAAAGTCAAGCGAACGCGTCCTCAAGTCGTTGGTCTCAGTCGTCTGACGACGAGGTATCCGTCCCGGGAGCGTCGGAACCGAGATTCCGCTCTGTGAGATCCGTCGACCGCCACGTCCCGCGCTTGAACCAGCAATACGCGACGATCGCGCCGATCGCGTTCGAGATCGGGAACGCGATCCAGAGCCCGGTGGATCCGATCGCCGACGAGCCGATCCAGGCGACGGGCAATCGGACGAGGCCGAGCGTCACGACCGAGACGACGGCGGCGATCATCGTGTGACCGGCACCGCGGAAGCCGCCGGTGTAGGCGCGCATGACGCCCATGAACCCGAACGTCAGGGCGGCGTACCGGAGGAACGTCGCACTCTCGGCGACGACCGCCGGGTCGTTCGTGAAGACGGAGGCGATCGGCCGCGCGGCCACCAGCGTGACGAGTCCGACGCCGGAGAGGATGACGAGCATGGCGCGGGCACCGAAGTGATTCGTCGCGGCGGCTCGGTCCTGTTTCCCCGCACCGATGTTCTGGCCGGTCATCGTCTCGATCCCCTGCGAGACCGCCAGCGCCGGGAGGAAGACGACCGAGAAGATCCGAGTCCCGATTCCGTAGGCGGCGCTGATCTCCGCCGGGAACGCGGCCAGCACGAACAGCAGCAGGTTGATCGACAGCGAGCGGGCGGTGCCCTCGATCGACGCCGGGAGTCCGATGTCGACGATCTTCCGACCGAACGTGAGATCTGGAGCCATCTGCGTCAGCCGGATCTTCACGCCCCGGTCGCCCCGGAACATGATTGCGAGGCCGACGGCGAACGCCAATGCACGCGAGAACACTGTCGCGATCGCAGCGCCCTCGATTCCCGACCCGGCGTAGCCCGTCAGTTCGAAGAGGGTGGCCTCGAGGCCGCCGGCTCCGAGGAGGCCGAACAGAGGGTTGTTCTCGAACCCGAAGATGAGGATCGGGTCGAGGACGACGTTGAGGGCGACCGACCCGGCCATCACGTACATCGGAGTGATCGTATCTCCGTACCCGCGCATGAGCGCCATGAAGACGGCGAAACCGAACACGCCCGCGAGGCCGATCGAGTAGACCCGCATGTAGTCGGCGACCAGCGGCGAGATTTCGGGGCCGGTCCCGAGGATCACGAGGAACTCGTCGACGAAGGCGTAGCCGACGACGCCGAGGACGATCGAGGCGACGACGGCGTAGGCCATCGTCTGCGAGGCGGCGTACTCGGCCTGGCGTTCGTTGCCGGCGCCGACGTGTTGAGCGACCAGTACGCTGCCGGCGACGGAGAGACCGAGGGCCAGCGAAATCATCAGGAAGACCATCGGGAACGCGAAGCTGATCGCCGACAGCGACGCCGTGCTGTGGCGGCCGAGCCAGAAGGTGTCCGCGAGGTTGTACGTGACCTGAAACAGGTTCTGGACGATGATCGGCAGGGAGAGGTAGAACAGCGGCTTGCCGATCCCGCCCGACGTGAGGTCGAACTCGTCGGAGTCCTTGAACAGCGAGTCGACGATCCGACGCACTCCCATCAGTTGGTCACCACAGCGGTCTCGACAGCGCTCTCTTGGCAGCGGAAATCGGCGGTGCCACGTCTGCGGGGTGGGCGACGTCTCACCGGAACCAATCCGATTATTGCAGTAGCGTTCATATCGTTCAGTACAGAGGTTACTGACTGGTCAGTCAAAAACGTTCGGGAACGGGATCGATTTGGAATCGACACTCAAACCTCAGAATTCATAGCAGAGGGCGCTTGTTGGTTTCTCCTCGATCGACTACTGACTAACGAGTAGGTCAAAACCGTTATCTACGGGCCACTCGAGTATCGGGTAATGGCTGATTCGCCGACCGAAACGGTCTCCGGCCCGAACGCGGAGATCATGCGGGCGACCTACCGCGCGCTTCGCGAGCACGGGTACGCCGATCTCACGATACAACGGATCGCCGACGAGTACGGGAAGTCGACCGCTGCGATCCACTACCACTACGACACCAAGGAGGACCTGCTCGCGGCGTTTCTCGACTACATCCTCGATCGATTCAAGGACACAGTCCACGAGGTCGAAACGACGGCTCCCGAACAGCGCCTCGAGTTGCTGCTCGACAAGCTGCTCGTCGATCCCCAGGATCATCAGGACCTGCTCGTTGCGATCCTGGAGATGCGGAGCCAGGCACCGTACAAAGAGCGATTCAGCGACCGGTTCCGACAAAACGACGAGTACGTTCGGTACCTGCTTCGCACGGTGATCGATCAGGGAATTGAGGAGGGCGTATTCGCCGATGTCGACTCCGATCACGTCTCGCGGGCACTCATGACGATCGTCGACGGTGCCCGGACTCGAGCGGTCGTACTCGACGCGGAGCAGTCACTCACGACGGCGCGACGAACTGCCGACGAGTACGTGCAGGCGGTACTGCAGCCTTCTTTCTCGAACTGAGACGGAGAGTTTTGACCGCACCTCAATGTGATGGAGCAGCGAATGCGGAAGATCGGCCCTACCATTCACGGACCTGAGTTGTACGATGTCGTACAGGTCACGTAATTGACTATCCGAAATCGATACTATGAACAGATCGAAGCGATGGGAATCCACGGCTAACTCGTTCATTCTGGTCTGTCTTTTTACCCGCGCTAGCAGCTGTCAACGGCTGTACCGCGGCCAGAAGAACGGGGCTAAAAAACGCGATTAGTCGTCGCTCGAGTTGCCGTCGGATTCGTTTCCGGCTCCGCTCTCGGAGTCCGTTTCGTTTCCGTCTCCGCTTTCGTTCCCGCTCTCGGTCGCGTTCCCTCCACCGTCGCCCTCGGTGACCGTGATCGAGATCTCGTCGGTCATGTCGTAGGCGTTGTGTATGTCGTCGCCCGCCTGCGCACAGAGGTCGTGCTCCCCCGGCTCGAGTTCGATTTCGATCTCGCGTCCGCCGTCTGAGAGGTGATAATAGCCGTCCTCCTGAGGGATCACGTATCCCGGCTCGACGCAGCCCTCGTCGACGAGCACGTGGAGGTGTCCAGTTCCGCTCTCGGGGACCGTGTCCTCGCCCGGCGGACGCAGTTCGAAGTTCTCGACCTCCATTTCGACCACGACGGGGTTCGATACCTCGGCCCCGTCTTCCGGTCTGACGAACGCGAGTTCACCGTTCGGGTTCGTGTAATCGATGTTTTCGACCCGTTCGTCGTCGGTTTCGTTCTCGTCGGGCTCGTCGGCCCCGTCGGAGTTATTGATACAGCCGGCGAAGGCGGCGATGCCGGTCACGGCGCTCGCGGTTAGATACTGTCGTCGCGTCGGGGTTCGTGTCATGTTCGGTCGGTAATACGGCGTGGGGTGGTCGGATCCGTGCGATCACCGACGTCCTCGGCGTCCGCTCGGCGGCCGACCGTCAGGCGGGGACGGCGATGGGCCACACGGAGACGGTGATCTGTATACCAGTTGACGCCCTCGCGGCGAAAAGTCCACGCCCTGCGTTCGCTACGGAGTCGCGCGTCCGACTCGAGACCGGCCGCTCCCGCTGCGGTCGCCACGTCCGCTGTCGAGAGCGGCGAAGCGCCGTTTCTGCGACTCTCCGAGACGGAACGAGACGCTACGGCAAGGCGCTATCCGTCGGTATCGTTCCCGCCCTCGGTGTCATTCCCGTCATTTGTCTCATTCTCGACGTCAGTCTCGTTTCCGTCGGTTTCGTTTCCATCAGTCTCGTTCCCACCGTCGGTCTCGTTCTCGCCGTCCTGGAAGGCGCCTTCGGTATCGTTGGCCTCGTCCTCCGGCGTCTCCGACTCCTCGTTTTCCGGCGCCTGCGGCCCCGGTCCCTCGTCGACGCTGTCGTCGCCACACCCTGCCAACGTCGCGAGGGCGACCGTCCCGCTCAGTGCGATCAACCGCCTGCGAGTGAGTCGTGTCATCGTGAGTCCTCACTCAAAGTGCGGAGGGCTGACTGCAAAGAGAATGCAGCACCTAGCCACACTGCAAGAGCGGCAATGATCGGTTACGGAGCCATCCACGACGAGGAATCGTCTCGAGCGCGCTCGAGTTGCCGATTCCGAACGCCTGCGAGCGACGGAATCGATTCGAGCGGCTGATGACGCTCCTCGTGCCGTCGGGTCGAAAAATGATCGAGTCAGCGATCAGATCGCTGTCAGAATCCTCAGTAAAAGAATCCAACACGAGTCCTTCTTCCCAGAAAGAGGTCACAGAATGATTGCTACAAGACCTCCCGTCAAAACTGAAAGAACGGCGATAGAGTCCGTGGTGAGAGATTCATTCCTGTGTGAATCTTCGTCCCGAAACACCATAACGATGATGGCACCTGCTCCGATGAGCAGGAGAAGGGGGTGAACGGGACTTTGATTGAGAAGAAGGGACTCTATAGCACCTAATGCTGTGAAGAGCGCGATACAAATCAGTCCTATATCTTTTTTATTCATTGTTGTATGTTGTTTCTGTTTTTGATTAGTAGGGTGGTTAGCTACGCTTTACATTCTATACGGTCTGAGCAGGGTATTCAGTAGCAGCGCGTGTCGAAACCTGATACATACGGGGAACACCTGCTTATGAGTTCACAGGCGGTATAGGTAAACCGTCAATCCTTATTTCTATCCCTATCTTCAAATTTTTTGGGATTTGATTGCAGTTAGAATCCATCTATGTGTTAAATTCAACACACGTTGTGCAGTCGTATCCAGTGACGCCACACGTCCCGACCAAACAGATGACACACGCCGGAGAAACTCCTCCGTATGCGAGATAACAGGCGGCACAGGTGCCAGACGACTTAAATCATGACATAACATCTTAATTTCGTGTCTGGACTGGACAGCAGGTCCGTGTCCAGCGCGACTGTCGCCGAGAACGCGCGCCGCAATGTGGCGCACGCCAGCGCAGGCGGCACCAAGCGCTGGAACGCGAAAGCCGGCGAGGGGCACAACCGACGGGATACCCGCTGGCGCCGAGACCAGATTCACTTTAGCCCGGAACGCGGTCGAGTGACGAAGGAACGAGACCGCGACAGCCGGGAAGGGTCGGTTACGAGCGACACGGAGGGCGGCAGCGGCGAGCGGGGCGGGCCGTTACGTACTACTGGTTATCCGGCTACAGCGCTCGGCGAAACAGCCACCGTCCTGGTGGACTCAGAGGGGGTGAGGCCGTCTCGGCCATCCCCCGACCCCGCAAGCACCCAGGGACGAGGAGCGCAGCGTGGGTCGCGGGACGTCGAGCGGCCGAGGGCTTTGAGAGACGGGCTCACTCCCACGGGAAGACCGTCCAAGACGCAATCGAACGCTACCTCACCTACAAGATCCAAGCGGAAGGGTCCCGAATGACGATGCGCTCGCCGCTGATGGGGTTCGCCGAGTTCTGCCAACGTGGCCTCGGCCTCGAGGACATTGGAGATCTCGAGCCAGCGTACATCCGGTGATACAGCGAGGACCTATATGACCGAACTAAGATTAACGAGGAGATCTCGGCGTCGACGGCACAGACATACTTCGCGTACGTTCGTGCTTTCCTGTCCTGGTGTGTTCGAGACCAACTCCTCGAGACGAACCCAGCGGACACGACCGAGGCGATGGATCCACTCCCCGAAGACGATGGGAAGTGGAAAACGCAGTACCGGTCAGAAGACAATCGCGAGCAACTCATCAATTACGTCACGAAGCGCGTCGATATGGCGCTCGAGGGAACGATCCGGATCGATCGAGAGACTGTGTTCCGCGATAGAGCGATCGTAGTTATGCTCGACATGGGCGCGCGTGGAGCGGAACTGTTCTCGGATCCAAGGGACGAGAAACGTGATGGCCTCCACTGGTCTGACGTCGACTTCGAAGAGCGGTCGATCGAGGTCTACGGGAAGTCACGAGACTATGAAACCGCACGTTCCCTGAGAGCGTTCACGATGTCCTCGAGCGATCTGTGACAGTCGGTTCGTGAGGCGACGACGACCCGCTCGGGGGCGGGCGACTGTACCGAATGCGCGAAGTGAAAAGTCCCAGCGGGCCGGGGCGGGTCCACGGTGGATGACGATAAGGTCGGGTGGGGAGATGGGATCGCTCTGTCGCGTGGGAAAGGTACGCGACAGTGGATATGTTCGGCGCAAGGGTTATCAACCCAGTCACGATTCTAACAGACTCGGAATCGACTCTTCACGCCCTGTCACTTGCGGCCTCGACACGGCTACCGATCTGTTGGAACCGTTAGCGAGCAAGTTCTCCGAACGGAACCGTTCGGCGAACGACGCTCGATCACGAGCGCGTCTCGTACAGGGCTCTATTCGACACTCGTTGCGGCCAGTTATCTGCCGATACCTCGCTCCGCTCGGCTTTCGGACGGAATTCTCTCGCTGAATTAGGCGGGGAACACTCCAGTGCCGACAACAGTATTACGCTACCCATCTTGATGCTCCAAGTAATGACAACCATTGGAGCTTTTACATCCTAATGGGGTGAGAAAAAAGCAGTTGTCAGGCGATAGCTCCCTCTCCGACTTCGATGGTCATCCGTCTTGACCGTCCGTAAAACACTACGCGCTACTTTCTGTCAATCATTTACAACCAAATCCGAATTTATTTGCCTTCCAAAAGCTAGTAGTATGATATGACGATTGTTGCTTCAGTCGATGACGAAGAGAGATCGAAAGCAGTAGTGAAGGAAGCGGCAACGTTAGCCGATCGCTTTGACGAACCGCTTCACATCGTGTCCGTGTATGAAGAGTCGGAGCACGATCATCTCCTCAACGAGAAAATTAACATCGATGAAAAGGCGACGGATGAGGACAGAAAAGAAATCGCTCGAACGGTCGCCGAACGGGCTTCCGAGGGGATTTCGCGGGAGCACGAAGTGATCGGACGAACGGGAAACCCCGCCGAAGAAATCCTGAACTATGCTACCGAAGTAGACTCCCGATATCTCGTGCTGGGAGGACGGAAGCGATCGCCAGTCGGCAAGGCGCTATTCGGAAGCGTCACCCAATCGATCCTTCTGGACGCGGACCGACCGGTAGTCGCGGTAATGGACAGCAATTGATTTGCTTTGCTGTGTGAGCTCCCCAGATTGTCTGTTAGCTCACCAGAAGGTGTTCGACGACTCGCGACCCCCTCTGAAATGCGAGTACCGGTAGTGTCGGACCGGTGAACGTATCGGCGACCGTTTTCGGATCATCCTCCGTTCGGAGGCGGAACGTCCCACGTGACTGATGAATCGGAGCGTGTGTGATGACAAGCAAGAAACCCCGACGAGGACCGCCGGCAGCAGCGCGGTTCTCAGGGAGGTCGTCAAGGAATCGTCTTCTGGCGAATTGGTATATTTATTGAAATTACCGCGAACGGAGAGGACCAGTCCCTCGAGTACCCGTCACTCGAGGCGCCTGGCTCTCTCGGCAGAGACCGACACTGCTGGAGAACGTTGGAACGACGGTCCGCGAACACACGCTGGGCAGTCTCACGATCGGCGGCCTCGTCTTCGTGACGTTCCTGGCGCTGTTCGTCTTCATGGCCTTCACGCTGATCCTCATTCCGGTGGCCATCCTCGGGCTCTTGATTGGACTCGTGATGATCGCTTACGGGGTCATTTCACTGGGGTACCTCCTTGGACAACAGATGGAATCGCTGCGGACTGGGCTGGCGACGGGCGCTGGAGTCGTCGTTGTCATGATCGTCTTGGAGGTGTCGAGCGTAATTCCGTTCGTGGGGGACCTCCTTGCGATCGGTCTCCTTCTGACCGGGTTCGGCGCGGTCGTACTGACGTACTTCGGACTTCGTCACTTCGAACCCGTAGCACTCCCGGAGTGAGATGCACGTAGCGTCGTATTCGCCGTTTACACTCGGCTGACCCTCAGCTCGGAAAATCGGCGCGACCTCAACTAGCCAGCGAGTTCGACGATCTGGGAAGCTTCCCGGTAATTAGCCGCTGCAAGCACTCCAACCCCGATCAACAGAACGAAGATGTCCTGTCGGGAGAGCCGCCAGTCGCGGGGAGAGCGAACACGTTCGAAGTCTTCGCGCCACCGGGGGCGACGATTGATGCCAAATCAAGCTCTCGACGGAAACACACCAGTCGAAGAGGTGCAGAAGTAGACAGAGCCGCCCTAATCCTTCGTGACAACGTTATTAGCTTGAAATAGTAGCACATCCTCGAACTTGTAGAAATCGTTGATAAAGAAAGAGCGGTACCTCTCTCAATCAGTTATCGTTAGTGGGCATCTTCGTGACCACCGTGGCCATCTTCGCCACTTTCGTGTCCACCATGCTCACTTTTGCCACCATTCCGGACCATCTCGTTCAGTTCGCGGATCTTCTCGTGAGTTTCGTCGGGCAGTTCAGACTATGGCTCAGCCATTCTGGCTGAGTATCAAGGGTGGGATCACCGACGACAACGCACCCGATCATTCCCGTGTTTTCGTGTGGACGACAGTAGTAATCATAGATACCTTTGGTTTCGAACGTGTGTTCAAAGGTTGCTCCTTGTTTATCAACCGTCCCACTATCCCATGCCTCAGCGTCATCAGGAATCCGCTGGGGCTTGTCGTTCGCCGATGCATAAACGGTCGCCGTATGAGAACCACTCTCGAGCGTCCACGTGACAGTCTCTCCGGGTTCGATTTGGACGACATGGGGTTCGAAGTGAGTTCCAGAATCATTCGTCAGCATTGTCACTTCGGCTGCACTCTCAGACGTACTGTTCGGTTCATCAGGGCTGCTCTCGTTTCCAGAGTTTGAATCCGTTTCATTGCTCTGATTGTCGGGCTCGTTGCTCGAGTTAGCAGCCCCCTCATCCGGGTTGGTATCGTTCTCCGATCGGTCGTCTCCGGTCAGACGACCGGCAAGTCCAGTTACAATTGCATCACTAGCTATCCCAAGTGCGTGCCGCCGAGATGGCTGATGCTCATTGTGACCGCTAAATTGACGATACGTCTCCCTGATTTCCTTATTCGGCGTATAATAGCAACAGTTATTCACCTCCCGTTAGGAACGCGTCTAATAATTGAGAATATGAGTACACAGAACACGAAAAGACGATACTCCGAGATTCGCGGGGCAACGAACGATCGAGGAGAATGACTCGGATAAGTTCTACCAGCGACTCGAGGGGGACCGGAAAGAGTACGTCGACGAGCTGACCGAGAGTCCGATTGAAGCGTCTAAGGCCGATCTACGGATGAACAAGAAACAATGGAAGCTATGGCTCGAACTCCGGACCTACGGCACTCCCGATTGACTCAGAGGAGAAGTACAGCACGATGGTTCCAATGAACCAGCCGTTCAGTAGCTCTGCGTGTCGATTGCGTCGAGAAACTCGACGAGTGTATCGGCGAGATCGGGAGTCGGTCGGTGGTTTGACGATTCGAGGATGGCGTACCGGATGACGATCGTGCTCTCCTCCGTCGTGTTCCGTGCCTGATCGACGCTGTGGACGTCTTGCCCGATCCCGGTGACTTTGACGGAGCCGTGCCGTTCATGCGTGTAGGTTTCGTCCTGCTTGATGATCTATTCGGACGCAGCGTCAAGAGACTCCCCAAGAGGAGACTCCACCGGAACGGTACGGTGATCCCGATGATCCGGTCGGCGGGATCCTCTTCTGGTCGCCCGATCCGTGGTCACTGACGGACCATACCGATGTCGATCCCTGGGCCAGACTGGCCGCACAGCTGATCGGCGCCGAACGACCGGATTGTAAGACGTTGATCGTTGTAAGACCACCAATCTGCCGACAATCGATCACCGCACCGAAAGGGACACCAGTATAAAACTACGGTTGCAAAGTGTTCGACGATGTCATGCCCTCAATAAGCTCACTATATGTCTTGCAGAGAATCCCACGTTCCCCCAGCTTGGAACTTTCCGAGCTGTACGGGAGATGAACTAGGTGAGCGGGAACAGTGACGAGACGAGTAGCGTCGTGATCAATCCTGAAACGGAGATAACCGTTGTCAGTACTGTCCAAGTCTGCAACGTCTCTTCCTGCGTAAGTCCGCCAATTTCCTTCACGAGCCAAAATCCAGAGTCGTTATACCAGGAGAAGATGTTGCCACCGGCTCCGATGACCATGACGAGATATGCTGGATTAACCGAAAGCTGACCGACGAGGGGAGCCATAATTCCAGCCGCAGTTAGCATTGCGGCAGTCGCTGATCCCTGTGCGATCCGGACGATTGCAGCAATCAGCCAGGCTGTAACTAGTAGTCCAACTCCAACCTCTTGGAGAGCATTTGCGAGGTAGTCGCCGACTCCAGATGCTGCAAGCATCGCACCGAACGCTCCGCCGGCAGCCGTAATCGCAGCGATATTACCACCGCTTTTCAATGCTTCTGTCAATTCTTCACTCCATTCGCTTTTTGTCATATCATTATGTCTATACAAGGTGTATGCAGCGACAACAGCGGCAAGCATCAACGCGACGTTTTGCTCGCCGAGAAAGACGACGACTGGCTCGATCAGTTCAAGTGAAGGATACACCTCTTGAAACGCATCTACGAAGGTGTACGAACCAATGAGACCGACGGCAACTATGATCGGAGCGAGCGATTCCACCATCCCAGGGAGCGTGCTAGTCGGCCGGTCGGCGATTTCTTGAAGTTCTTCGGTTGTCGTCGCCATTGTGTCTCGGAGCGGAATATCGAGATGGGCATTGATCCACCGACCATAGACGAGTCCAGCAAGAATCGCTGCTGGAATGGCTGTTATGATACCGATGAGAATTGTCACACCGAGATCGCTACCGACTTCTGATGCGACTGCGAGCGGTCCGGGTGTCGGCGGAACGAACACGTGAGCAGTCGCCGCCCCAGACCCGACGACGACCAAGAACAACGTGTAATCCCGTCCTACACGAGCACGCATTGACCGTGCGAGAGGAGCCATGAGGAATAACACGCTATCGAAGAACACTGGAATTGCGAGCACGGAACTGCTACCGAGTAGTGAGATATCGGAGTTTTCCTCGCCGAGGACGTTCTGAAATCCGCGAACGACTCGCTGAGCGGCACCGCTTTCCAGCATTGATTTGCCAATAACAGCCGCGGCAAGGATCGGAATACCGATTCCAGTCATATTGGACCCGAATGCCTCTGCGACTGCCGTAGCAGCTTCAGCCGGTGTGAAGTCGGCCACGAATATTGCGTTGATCACTCCGACACTGAACGCGGCGAGGATCAATCCGATGAACGCAGGAAAGTCGATCCAGACGAGCAATACGATGACGATGAACAGTCCCAGGAGAAACGTTACTAGAGGACTATGCGCAAAATCAACTACTTGGAACGGGAATGGTCCCATGTGCCACCTCCATTTCGTAGTCAAGAACGTATATGTTTTGATTAGCCTGTATTAGTGGATAGTTTGACCGTTAGTGGCAAGAGAAGGGCAGTATACTTTGCATGTACAGAGATTTTATATATGATATGGAGCGAGCACTGGTAGTAGTTGATCCGACGGAGGAAGCCAAGGAACTTGCACATGAGACAGGGTCACTTATCGAAGGCGTTGATGCAACTGCTGTGCTGATTCATGCGACGACCCACTGAGGAATACGCCGCGCGCAAGCGAGCGATGTCGACAATCGCTAGCTCAACGAGTGAGTATACGACCGATGACGCCCGCGAAGGAGCGGCACAGTTCGCACAAGATATCGCGGACGAGGTCCTTTCTGAGTTCGAAATCCAGTACGAAACCGCCGGCTATGTCGGTAAAAAGGCAATGTCGTTCTTCAAGCTGCTGAAGAATACGACTGTGATCATATCCTCCTTCCAGGCCGCAAACGCTCACCCACTGGAAAGGCCTTGTTTGGGGATGCAACACAGAAGGTTCTTTTAGACTATGATGACCCAGTTACAGTCGTTACAAACTGAGAGACTTTAAAATATTTTAACTTAATTGATGTCTCGGTTGCTCCGTTCATCGTAGAGATAAGACGGCATATAACATTTGTATGATGAAAATTCGCTTACCCCCGCTAAACATCATCGGAATAATTTTTCGTTCAGCCTTTCGCAAATATTCCGAGAACGTCACATATGTGACCTCGAGTTCTCCTTCCACCAGATCGGTACGGCGACCCCGACGATCCGATAGGGAGTGTACTGTTCTGGCCACCAGATCCAGTGCGATTACTCGATCATCCCAGAGTCGGTCTATGGCTACAGCTGGCAGCGGCGCTCACAGCAACAGACTCCACCGAGAACAACCGAGCCGTACAGATGGGCCCATCGCTTAAGCAGCAAGCGCTTCATCGTGTCTCTGGCCGCCCGTCGGGCGGGAGTCCATCGACACGAGCCGGGAGAGGCTCACAGCGTACACACGACAAGGGCTAAGTAGTCTAGCTCACATTGTACACATAATGAGTAGCGACAAGAAGCGTGTCCAGTTCCGAGCACCGCACCGGCTCATCGATCGCACCGATGCCCTCGCGGACGTGCTCGGAGAGGACCGGACAGATATCCTCGTAACTGCACTCCGCGAATACCTTCAAGAGGCCGCTCACGACGATGCTCTCACCCAAGAGATCGCGGCCGCCTACTACGACGACGAGATTTCCTTCGAGCAACTCAAAGCACTCGTCGGTGCCGAAGAAGCGGCGAATCTCCGGGTGTTGAAACAACAGCTGGACGAGGACTTTATCGACGAGGTCGCTGACGCATAGATGTCGCGGCTTGTCGCAGACTCCTCCGCCCTCGTCAGTCTCGGGAACGTTGCAGCCAGCGATCCCGATCCACTCTCAATCTGTCTGGCCCAATACGAGGTCGTCGTCCCAACGGCGGTCATTGAGGAACTCCGGGAGATCGCTTCGTACGATGACGCGCACGGTCGTGCCGCAACCGCCGTGCTCGACCGAACTGAGACGCTCGAGACACGGTCGATCGACCTCGACGCCGAATTTCCGCTCGATGACGGCGAGAACGCTGCTGTCACCCTCGCGAATGAACTCGATGCCACACTGTTTCTCTGTGACGAGTTCAACCAACTCGGCTTGATCCACGCGTCACTCGCTGATACTCGTCTCGTAACGACGCCGACGCTGCTCTCGGTCCTCGTTCAAACCGAGCAGCTGTCAGCTGCCGATGCTCGGATGCTCCTTGACGGGATCAGTGATGTCCGCAGTTGGGACGCAAACAGCTACGTACAACGGGCCCGCTCGCTGCTCGAGGAGTCTTGACACCGACGCTGTCGCCCTCCGGTTCTCAGTCATCTCCTCTTCTACCCATCTGTCTGTACTGAGGGAGTCAGAGACCGATCCGCATAACCTTCTTTTCACCTACTCTGGAGCGAACCATCCGTTCACTACACCTGCGGACATACCGTTGGGGAACCGTCCAGTTTCAGATGATTGGTGTGGGGTTGCAGTAATTAAAATTGGGGGCATTGTGTCGAAAGCATATTTTCTAGATAGTTATCATAGTGGAACAACTCACTACAGGGATACACCAAATATAGCTAATATACCCGTTATGAGGAAGTACAGGAGAGAACCCCCGAATAATACCGATACTGTTATCATTAAGACCATCTGGAGAACTGAATGTCCAGAATCCGCCGAATCTTCCTCCCTCCGATCCGTTCCGGTTCCATCATCTATGTATCCCATTGACTGGAGGATTGAAGTTCCAGAATCTCCGTCCGCATTCTCCATTCTAGCTTCAATATCCCCATTTAGGCTCCCTTCATCTTCGTCCATAATCATTTTAATATAATTTATACTAATAAACTTTTTTCCTAGCGTTTATCTATGACTTCTCGAATGAACAGTAGAAACATTCTGAATTCAGTACTCCGTATTCAGCGCACAATTATTGACATATATCAGAGATGGTAGCAGCCCCTCCAGTAACGCCTCCGCCTGTACTGACCGATCACCCATTCGCAACTCAAGAGGTGATGGAGATATCGGTAGCAGTGATAATTATTCAAGGGCTTGATCCAAAGAAAACTCTTGAACAATTCTGATAAGATCGTCCGGTTCAAGTGGTTTCAAGACATAGCCATCTGCTCCGAGATCATCCGATTGTAGATCATGTAGCTCTGGTCCTGTCCCCGTCAGAACAATTACTGGGATTTGTTTTAGACTTTCGTCATCATTTAGCTTTGTTAGTATCTCTTCCCCGCTCTTCCGAGGAAAATGCCAATCAAGAAATATAATGTCCGGGTGAGGTGCATCAACATAGCTGTCACGCTGATAGAGGAAGTCTAATGCCTCGACACCATCAGTAGCAACATAATAGGTGCCATAAAATCCGGCTTCCTTAAACATCTCCTTTGTGAGACGCACATCTCCTGGACTATTCTCAATTAAAAGAATTTCGCCCACATACTTAGGCTCGGCCACTCTTATGTCACAGACTTAGCGACTAATAAATATTCGGCCTTCCAGTGTCCTTGGCATTGTACTTTATAATAATATTACTTAACAAATTGGCGAGTTGAATTCTTAGTTCGCAGCAAGCACTTTGCGCTTGACACCCTCTCGCGCCTGACCAGTCGATGGTAGCACGATTCCTTCCTTGAGAAATCTATCTGAAACGGCTCTGTTGAAATCCTACTGATCCGACACACTTGTAGTCGAAACAACCGTAGATGGAGATGCAGACCTTCCAGGAAAAAACCTATACTGTCGCCCATATAACAGCTATCTATGCCCATCTTCCCGCTCAAACAAACGGAACTACAGATACTTCGCATACTCTTTGTGATATCCGTCTTCATTGGTATCGCAGGCCTGGCACTATCTGGTGGATCTCTACTTGAATCAGTGGTTGGCGGTGGAGTACTTGGTGGGTTATCTTTTCTTCCATTGGCACTCATTTATTTCATCTACCTGTTCGGCAAGCGTCGCTCAGTGACACCAGCCTAACTCACATATGACAAGTGAGATACGTTCTCTGTGCCAGGCAGTCAGAGTGTCTGGTCAAGGTTGTGAGTCAGACAACCGAGTGCTAGTTCTCGGAATTGTTTCCACCAGTGCCGAGAACGGACGAACGCACCGTACATGCTGCCTCTCACGACCTCCAGGAACCGCTGCGGATGGTCTCGTCCTATCTCCAGCTCATTGAAGACCGGTATGCGGATACCCTCGACGAGGATGGAGCGGAGTTCATCGAGTTCGCCGTGGACGGCGCCGACCGCATGCGTGCAATGATCGACGGGCTCCTCCAGTATTCCCGTGTCGACACTCGCGGAGATTCCCTCGATCCGGTTGATCTCGACGCCGTATTCGCGGATGTCCACCAGGATCTCCATGTAAAAATCGAGGAGCACGATGCCGAGATTACTACTGAAGGGGTCCCCCACGTCATGGGCGACGCCGGGCAACTCCGCCAACTCTTCCAGAATCTACTGGACAACGCGATCGAGTATAGCGGCGATGACCCGCCGCGAGTGCACGTCTCCGCTGAGCAGGCCAACAACGGCGACGAGTGGGTGATTTCGGTCAGTGATGAGGGGATCGGCATTGATCCGGAGCAGGCTGACCGGGTGTTCGAAGTGTTCCGAAGCCTCCACAGCCAAGACGAGTACGATGGAACTGGCATCGGCCTCGCACTGTGCGAGCGAATCATTGAGCGCCACGGCGGTGACATCTGGGTCGAGTCTGAACACGGCGAGGGCGCGACCTTCTCATTTACGCTTCCAGCCGTAAGCAGTCCATGAACTCCTTGTACTGATTAGCGTGATCTTCCCATCTTGGGAAGATCACAAAAATTAGCCATCTGTTCACTACAGGTGCGAACTGACCGCTCTCTGCTCACCCACTGTACACTTGATTTTCCGAACAAGTCTCGAGATGGTCGTGTAGATTATATTGTTCTAAACCAATGTTCATATGGGATGGAAGGGGTTAAATGTCCGAATTGTAAGGAGAATAGTGGTCGAGAAACCGCTGGAGAGCTGCTCGGGCCAGATATTAAAAGAAAATTTGAATGTAAGAACTGTGAGCACACGTGGGAGAAGGTCATCTGACGAGGCTATTCTTGATAGAGTATTAAGCGATGAATGCTTCACCTGTACTGACCGATCACCTATTCACAACTCAAGCCGAATTTCATGCCACATCCGCGCTGTGAGTTCAGAGAGGGAATCGACGCACTTGATGGGCCGCCTGCGAACCTTCGGGGCGCTCGAAACATCGATGGACTTTCCGAGGCCGCTCTCAACGACCCCGAGACCCTCCGTACACCGCTCGCCGAGTAGGGCGAGACGCTCGAGGAGCTGACGACTAAGTTCGCTCGAGCTACCGACGACGACACGTCCGCACTCGGCGCCGAGCTCATACGCTCAAGTCACGGTCTCGCGGGCTCTATCATACCCTTGTTGGCAGCGTTAACGCTCTACGAGAATTGAGATGGGGATGGTGCAATGACAGTGTTTGGAACAGGGAATATCGATAGTCTGAACGAGGGTTCTATCGGTTCCTACCTAGGGTAGCGTGTGGGAAACGGGGTTCCACGATACCAGTTAGACTCTCACGCCGGGTTCTGTAGATATCAGATCAAGATGTACCCGTCCTCAGTTTCCATGATGAGTCCCCTCGCAATGACGATCGAGAGATTCAGATTGACGACAGACAGTCCGTGGACGGTACTGCTTGTAATCGAATCGATGGCGATCAGTTACCGGTCTGGGGCAGAAACCAAGTCAGTGACCTCCGTATCGCGACGTGCTCGGTCGGCACACTCCTGACAGAGGTACGCCAACACGGTGGCATTCTTGTAATGGATCAGCATTCGCTCGGCCTTGCTCTCGTTGCATTGTGGGCACTTCATACGGGTAGTACGGTGCGCCACACGATAACATGATGGGGAGACCAATCAGACATTCGATCGGCCAACGAAATGTGATGGGACAAAGATTCCATTGTTCCTAACGGTAAACAGTCTACAAGCGATATTGCACATCCAGTCGAAACCGTCGCTATCGACGAACGGTGCTCGATCCTACGAGAATAGTCTGTTCCAACACGACGTCCCACCCCTTTTTACATCCCGATCAGTTCACTCAGCGCCAGCGAGGTCGTCGCTTACTGCAGCTAACAACGGCTCGAGAGGAGACCGGCGAGTGCGATCGCGGTAAAGAGGATGCCGACGTCGACAAGCGCTGTTTCAGTCGCCACTAGTGCTCACCTCGAACATGAACATTCGTCGTGATCACTCTTCGAATCCGGCTCCGAGCAGTTCCTCGAACTGGGCACAGTCCTCGCGATCACCGCCGATACAGGGTGACGAGAGTACGCTCTAGCAAAGTCGGCACTTAACTAATCAGAGGTCCTAACGACGGTCTGACTGGTGGCCACTAAATGCGCGAACTTGTAGACATTGAAGGATTGCATCCGCGTGATCTCACACAACGTCAACGGCTGTTATTGATTTTCCTGGTTAGTCTTGTTTTAGTCGTCCTCTTCTACACTGTCGTCTACAACTGGGGAATGCGAGCGCTCGAAAACCGCCCTCAGTCTATCTTCCGGTCGTTCCAGACGGTAGTCGAGACGATGACAACGACCGGATTCGGAGCGGATTCGCCCTGGGCGACGCCGGCGATGAACGTCCTGATGGTGTCGATCCAGGTGACGGGAGTCATCATCGGATTCGTCACGCTGCGTGTTCTGGTAATCCCACTATTTGAACGAACGCCGCTGAACCTCGCTGACCGCCTCACGTCTAAGAACAACCACGTGGTTATCGCGGAGTACCAGCGTGACACCGATATGCTCCTTGACGAACTCGAAGAACTCGATATCGACTACGTTCTCATCGAATCCGATGAGGAGGAAGCGAAGCGCCTCTCTGATGACGGCTATCAGGCTATCAAGGGCGACCCTGAGGAGCGAACTGACCTCGACCGTGCTACGATCGAACGAGCATCGCTACTCATCACTGACGCTGGCGACAAAACTGCGAATATCGTTCTGACCGCTCTGGAAGCCAATGAGGACCTACGGGTGGTCAGTTTCACGGAGTCGACACGCCACGAGACGGCACTCACGGAAATCGGTGTCAACCGCAGCGTCGCCCCTCACGCGCTGATTGGCCAGCGACTGGCGGAGAAAGCGACGATGCCCGTCACGGTTGCAGACCAGTCCGACGGGGACGAGGTCGACGTCCGCGAGATACTCGTCCGGCGGAATAGCCCCCTCCACGATGTTCGGGTGCGGAACTCACCGATCGCGAACCACCCGAACCTGACATTAGTCGCCGGTTGGTTCGACGGCGAATTGCGCCTGCCGCCATCGCCTGACGACAAACTCACGCCTAATACCGTTCTGGTTATCGCTGGACCAGAGAGTGAGATCGATGAGATAACGAACGAGATAGGAGGTGTCCAGACGCGGCGCATCGGGACACCCTCACATCTTATCGTCGCCGGCTTCGGTGAGGGTGGAACAGCAGCCCTCGAGGCGCTCCCAGCGGATGTTTCAGTGACGACTATCGACGAATCGGCGGAACGTAATCCCGATGTCGTTGGCGATATTACTGAACCAGAAACACTCCATGAAGCCGGCATCGACAGTGCTTCGGCGCTGATTGTCACCGTCGACAATGACTCGACCGCATTGATGACCATCGCCATAGCTCGCTCGCTTTCCAGCGAAGTGGAAATTCTTGCACGTGTGACAGATGGTGATAAGACGAGGGCAGCGTTCAGAGCGGGCGCCGATTACGTTCTCTCTATTCAACAAGTGTCGACTCGACTTGTCGCGGCAGAGGTCCACGGAGAACGAGTCATGGCTCCAACGAGCCAGATTCGCCTAATTCGGGCCGACGCGGCCCCGTTTGCCGGCGAGTCACTGGCGGACGCCCGTCACAACACTGAACACGGGTGGACCGTGGTTGGCGTCTCGCGCGCCGACACTGTCCACACTGACGAACGTACCACCATCAAGGCCGACGACGAAGTGATCGTCGCGGGGAGTGATGACGCGATCCAGAAGTTCGAGCGAACGGTCACCTCCTCGTGAGCTCGGGACGCGCTGTCACCTAGGTAGGAGAAGTGAAACGACAGTAACTCGACAGGCATCAACCCAGCGTGACGGAAGAGAGACGCTATCCTGTCGACGTCCTCGAGTAGTAGGATTGACTAGGTAACGGGGTAGTAGTTCAGAGTAGTTTTATATGGATAGATATGGTATCTTCTCCCACACTCGCGGCACACTGATAGGAATGAGCTCCTGTAGTGCAACGCGCCACCCCCAGCGTTGCACCTTGATCTGCGACAGCGCCGCGAGTGTCACCACTCGCCTCATTCTCAAAAACCCCCAATACTGTTTCTACTCCGTGAACGGCAGTAAGAAGTCCCAAATAAGCCATAGACGTGGTTTCTGCAAAAGATCCGACCCGGTCGTTCTTTAAGTAGTTCTAGTCACAAGGTGGGGCTATGACGGGAAGTCGTTCTCTCCAGTATTCTCCCGCAAGAGCGCTGACACCGAATCCATAGTCCTGACTCCGCTTGAGGTATTGCTGCTGTCGGGAAGGTCTGGTTCGTCTGAAAGAGATTCGGACGATTGAGGAACTGTCTGAGGACGCTCTCGAACCCTCATTGACATGGGGAGCGAAACGCTGCTGGCTACCGGGACTGCAATCTTGGGGCGGCCACCGCCGTTCTCTCGGCGTACAATGCCTACGCTAACAACAAGGCTGACGCGCCCGAGCATACCCGCGCTCGTGCCTAAATTCCTGTTAGAAGATCACTCGGCCTCTGTTATGCGTTTTAACGACAGTTCAGAATGTTCGCACTCCTTAGTGGCGAAGGATGTAACGAGACGGGTTGTTGACCACCTAGTCCATACCAAGAGCGCTTGGTGAACACAGCAACTGAATTCAAACGATAACCCCGGATATTTCGCGTGGAGAAAACAAAACCATGCACTCAGCGCCCCTATGTGTGGAATACGCGACACTGGTCATTGATGTCTGCCTCTTAGAGAGTGGGAGTACTCGTCTCTTTCATGACTCGGAACTGCGTTGATCCACATTGACAGCCACCCCTCCCAATCGGTTGAATTGTCCCGTCACTCCATTTTCGAGCCGCATAGACGGACCCACAGGAGAGACACGCAGCGACTGTTCGTTCGATCTTCCCATCGGGCATAGTATACCTACTGTCAACGGCCAGCAGCGTGAGAGTGACTTGGTGCTATACAACACCCTTTTTCAGTGCCTATCGATGTAGCTGTCCAGTCTCGGAAAGTGTACTCCCGAGAATGCGCTTGATTCCACGCCGGAGACGAGACGCGACAGCCTGCTGGGAAATGCCGAGTTCGTCGCCGATCTCTTCCATCGTCACCTCGCGTGGGGATTCGAAGTACCCGCGCTGGTAGGCGAGTACCAGCGCCTCTTGCTGGGTTTCGGTGAGTGCTTCCTCAGTGACCGTCTCGACTGGTGTCAGTGCGTGTATCTCCGTGAGCGTGATCGGGATCTCCCGCTCTTGGCAGCGCTCCTGAAAGTCCGCGAGGTCGCTTCGAGAATCGCCGCGTACATCGAACGTCCATTGCTGGTTCGTGCCAATCGCTTTGATGAGTGGGATCTCCGTCTCTACCAGTGTACTTAGCACACCGGAATACTCTAGCGCCCACTCGACACGTAACAGGTACTCGTCTGCGACCGAATCGACGAGGCGAATGTCTTCCACGCCGGGATGGCTGGTAAACGCGTCCTCGACGTCGTCAATCACAGTTCCTCGCACCCAGAAGTACGGTATTACGACGTCCTGAGCCGGGATGATCCGTTCCAGTTCGACAGTCACGTCCGGCAACTGTTCGAAGATCGTTCCTAAGGGGAACTGATCGGACGGAACCGTAAAGGTGGCCTCAGTAGCCATCATCCGAATTGTCACGTTCTGGCGGTAAATAGCCACCATAGAGGAACCGAGATCGAAATCCTTCGAGAGGCCAGTTTCGATGCCGCTCGTACTCTAGATAGGCAAATAAGTAACTAGGCCGGTAATGATTTCTATAACTCGTCTTTCAAGCACGGCCCTCTCTCCCATGGATCTGCATCGTTAAAGCGAATCGTCACGGTCACTAACACCGATTTGTCGTTCCCATCAATAATTATTTTATTATATATTGAACCAAAACGAGACCCTAAACGAGCCTCTCAATTGCAAGTGATTTACCCAGCAGTTGCTCACGCAAGCCTAATCCATTCGCGTACCTTGGCTGTGAATCCCTATCATGGAGAGACCTTCTCTCCGATGGGCGATGCATCGAGAGGACTGCGAGGTGGTCCGCAATGGCAAGTGAAAACTACCAGATCGGCCGAGTCCAGTCTGGAGTCGCTGATTTCCTCGAGTCATACGGTCTCGGTGTTCTATTCGCTGCAAATGTGTTCGGTGCTGGCTCAGTGTATATCCTTGCCGACACTGGCGCAAACTTCGCGTTTGCACTCTTGTGGGTGCTCCCACTGGCATTTCTCGTTGATATTGCGCTCCACGATATGTCGGCACGGCTCGCAGTCGAGCGAGAACCGCTCACCAATTACATCGTCGATTTGCTCCCCGGACCGAGTGGATCAGTGCTGGTGATTCTGATGGCATTGATGAGCGGCTTGTGGTCAGTGTCTAACTACGCAATCGCAGGCGCGGCACTGGCATGGCTCGTGCCGGGCTTAGACAACGTGATCATCGGTATCCTGCTGTCCGCCGGTGTCGGCGTGGCGCTCGTCGAGTTGCGAGTCTACGAGCGCATCGAGGGCGTAATCGCCACAATGGTGATCGTCATCTTCGGCTCGTACAGCCTCCTGCTGATCGGGCTCGACGTTCCTATCCAAGATGTCGCCGCGGGCCTCGTCCCGATGATTCGAGGCGAGATTGGCTATCTGACTGCAATCATCGCGCTGTTGGGAACAACTGTCTACTGGCCGAACTTCTTCATTCAGTCGAGCATGGGGCCGACGAAAGAGTGGAACGACGTCAACACCTACCGACGCGACAACGCTGCGGGGATCACGACGACGCTCACGATCGGCGCCTTCGTGATGGTCGTCTCCGCGATCACGCTCACTGAGGGCCAGATGACGCTGACGGGGCCAGGCGAACCACTCGCCGCAATCTTGGGCAATGCCGCGCTCTATGTCTTCCTTATCGCGGCGCTGTTAGCGAGTTTCTCGTCGGCGACCGGTACTCTGTTCGGTGCCGGATACATGGTCCCACAGGCGATGGGCCGACATACAGTGTTCGGTGACAAACTGTTCCGAGCAACAGTCGTCGGACTAATCGGCCTCTCAGCGGTAACGGCGCTCTGGCTCCTCGCGAACACCGGCTTTACGCCGGTCAGGATGGCAATCATCATGCCAGCCGTCAATGGGTTAATCGCGCTTCCAATCACGATCTTCGCGCTGATCGGCGCGGTGAACTACCATACCGATGTCAGCCGGAAAGAGAATGTTGCGTTCGCGCTCGTCGCACTCGTGATGCTCCTTGGAAGCGTCCTGACGGCGGAATCGCTGGCAACCACCATTTCCGGGTGGCTATGAGCCGTCATGAACTGCTATGTACTGGTCGCGATGGGGCGGTCCACCGAGTCTGATACTGCTCTGGAGTACCCGCTTGAGAAATCGAGAATTCTCTCAGGTCGAGATGACGTTGAAGTAACGACAGCCATCGGTCTGCTTTGTGGTTGGGCCAGTGAAACAGCCGATGTCTGCCATTCTATGAGAGTGGCTGAAGACGGTTATGCAGAGGTCTTGTATACACCACCACCCCATACTGCTATCAAATTTTGATTACTACAGTCGGTATTGAGCGATATATAGGCACACTCTGCAACCCCGAGTCTCTGATTCACTTGTTACTAACCGAATATCACGGTCAGTATAGGGGGCACAAAGATCGTTCGTAATCGGAGGATGAAATCCTGATACAGAGAGAAGGTGAAGAGAGGCACCACACCTTTTCCGGCTGACCGGCGAAGTACCAATCAACGAATGGACGACCGAGTCAGTCGATGGTTGCTCCTCTCAGGGGATCGGTTCAGTGTCGCCACTGGGATACTCTTCACCATGGCTGTGGTGGTGCTTATCCCTCTCTTCTCACAGTTCGCCATCCGCAATCTCACGCCGTTGATCTATATCGCGAGCGCATTGATCGGGGGGAATATCACGCTCATCACCCTTGTGGTCGCGATCAACCAAGTGATTCTCTCCCAGGAACTAGAGTCACCGGGGTCGCTCCGAGACGAGATCGACCAATCGGACGATTATCGGCAGGCAGCACTTGACCAGCCGGCACCACCGACGGATCCAGCCGACTTCCTGCAACAGCTCCTTCAGCAGACCCGAGAACGGACCGATTCGCTCGCGGAATTTCTCCCGAACTCGAGCGGTGACCCGGATACCCACCTTATCGATGAGCTACCGGAGGAGTGCGATCAGATTAGCGAGGAACTCGGGACGGGGCCGGATAAGCTTTCTTCAGTGATCGTTCCCCTCCTCGGTATCGAATACGCGACCCACATTCACGAATGTCATCAGCTTGAGTCGGCTTACGAGGGGGATGAGCACGAACAACTGCTGTCCACGCTCGATGCCTTGAGCGCGGATTTGAAGAATCTCGACATCGCTCGACAGTACTTTACGACCGCGTTCATGAAGGAGGAACTCGCACAGCTCTCTCGCTCACTCCTGTATGTCGGTGTGCTGGCGATTTCGCTCCCAGTCGCGTTACTCGTCCAGCTCGCTACCTTTCCCACGGCGGCTGCCCCTATGCCAATGCTATTCGTTTTCGCTCTCCTGACGGCTGTGGTTGGTCTCATCCCTCTTGCGCTCCTGATAGCGTTTATTCTCCGGGTGGCAACAGTGGCCCAGCATATCGCGTCAATCACCCCATTCATGACGTAGCAACAACCGTGACTGGAATCGATTTCGTCGCCGCACGGGAGGACGAGGTAATTGTATCACGCTTACTAAGAGAGAAGATCTCAGTTGGGTAATATCACGGATTTCGATCAGTAAGCACACGCAGTTACTATTAGGTTGGGTAGATAGTGATGGTCACTACTTCTGAGAGTAGGACAAGACCATCTCTCGCAGACATGAGAGAAAACAGATCTGGGGCAGTACCACACTTAATGAACAACAACGAACAGTGTCCTGATTCAGTCTCTGACCGGGTTATTGAGGATAGTGAAAGATACCACTATGCCGAACATGGACAGATCACAGTCACAGGAATCTGGCACCAAACCAGGCGCCTCGATACGACGCGCAATGTCGATGATCAAGACATGATTGTCGTCCGCTACATTCCTGGCGAAGATGGAAACGGGCTCGACGAACTCGCCGAACCGTTGGACGACTTTTTTGATGAGACCGACTGACTCCGAGCAGTCAGTATGCACACCTATTGAGCATTCATAGAGGAGCAGCCACTGCTATCTGATCGGCTAGTACGGTGGTACGTCGCCTTCCTACTTTCTCCAACACAGTAGGGAGATCAGTACAGGCGAAGTACATACTGTTCAGTACAGGATGCACAACTACCAGTCAGCCTGGCGAAGCGAAGAAGCAATACACCAAATTTTTGGGGGATAGAAATTATCGCCCTGTAGAGTTCCTTTACCTGATAATGGCACTTAGAGATGGTTGAGGAATCTTCACGGGAAGGTGAAGGATATAACATCCTCCTTATTGAATCAGACCCCGATAGTGTCTCACCTTTCATCGACTCGTTCGAGACGACTGAAGTCACTAATAGAGTAACAACTGTCTCCAGTGGCGACGAAGCGTTCAATTTCATCAACCAACGCGACGACTACGAGGACGCTTCACGACCCGATCTTGTTTTTCTGGATCTCCATCTCCCCAGCACTGACGGCCTCAAGATCCTTGCCGAGATAAAGAATCACACCGAGTTAAAACGGATACCTGTGATTGTACTGACGAGGTCAGACGAAGCGGAAGAGGTTGCTCAAACGTACGATCTCCACGCGAACGCTTACGTCCAAAAACCAGAGTCACCGGAACGTTTTGAGCGACTCGCACAAGCGATTGAAGATTTCTGGCTCGATCACGTTGTACTCCCTTCGAAAAAATAGAATCACGTAGTTGTCGTCCCTACTGGAGCGCGTTACTTGTGGGCGAACTTGCCAAGGGTATCGTGGCGCTCACTGATGGACATGAATGCAGAGTCGACGACCTCAGGTGTTCGGATGTCTGGATCGGTCTCCTGGTTACTAGTGATGATCTGCTCGTGCATGACAGGATTAGCTAATGTAGACGGCGTCCCGGCTGAATCCCACTCCGAACGGCCGTCTGCACATCACTCGTTCCGACCCACTCATTATCCACTAAGAATGGTCGCGATCTCGGGCCACCACCTCTGCCCAGTTAATGATCAGCAGCGATTGCGCTATCGACTATTCTGTTCACTGTAAGTTAATGTGGTAGACACAGCGTCATTAAGCTCGGTCGCTGACCGGAAGTTGGAGAACGTCGTCACAACTGTCGCCAGAATGATCAGGGTAGTGATGAGCACAACGAGCGGCAGATCAGGAATCAGCAGACCGCCCACAGAGGCGAGCAGCAGACTCGCGCTCGCCCCGATAGCTGCTCCGTAATAGTCGCTGGTGATACGCGCACTGAGAGAGTCGGGATCGGATTCCGAGCGCTCGCCGTCACTCGAGTTCGCTGCCTCTAGATAGGGCTGGAAGAGGTCCAATCGATCGCCCGGGCGTACGATTCCGCGGGGCTTGTTGTAGTCAATGACTCCTTTCTCGTCGAGTTTCGGGAGGTGTGTCTGATAGAGTGGGATGTAGACGCGCTGGCGCTGGGTAGAGGTCAGTTGTGCAACGGTCGTTTCATGCTCTTTCGCTGCGATGACCTCGGCGAGATGTCCCATCTTGACGGGACCCTCTTCGGCCAGTAGATAGTCGATCACATCTCTTCGACGGTTGGTCTGGAGGATATGGAAGATCTCATCTAGGGACAGTTCCGATGGGGCGTCGGAGGGAGAGTCACTGGAGGGAGAGTCCGACGCGCGACAGAGGTGGTCTGTATCGGTTGTCATAATCTATATTCTGACAAGCAAACTATCCCGTCATAAGCTTTCCCATGGGACAAAATAAATATTATTCTGAATGAGTTTGATTGAAATTGGAAGCTCAGCGATTTATGCGGGAGAGATTTGCGAGTCGTCGGCGGGCCAGCGTCGAAAAAGAAGTACTGCTGCTTTCGTGATCCGTTCTGTAGCGTTAGTTTCCGTGGTCAGAGAAGGAGACTCGAGGATAATAAGCAGTGTACCAACAGAGTTTGGTGTGTGGGAAGATCTCGATTAGACAACATGGCTTAGATTATGTTATTACATACCACTAATTTTGGATAGATGCATATCCAAGAAGTATGCCGGGATAGAGTAGTACTTAAAGTAGGCGATAATCAACTGTGTGGTTCAGGAGATCCTCGGTAAATGTACTCCCTGTACTGAGTGATCATTAACTTCGCAAATCAAGCTGAATCTCGTGCTACATTCAAGGTGCGGAACGACTGTTACCGGCACGAAGCGATCGAATATCAATCAGTGCTGTTCGCCAGAGGAGGAGCACGGATCTGGGAGTGTGGACGGCGCTACATTCGGCCTTGTTCCTGATGTTCTCCACGTTATTCTTGTTTCTGGGTACGGTCGTGATGTGGGACGAGTCACATCCCGGTTTGGAGCTGATCGTTTTGATGTCCTGGTCGGCGTCCTCATACTCGGTATAGGTATTATCCTGGTTGTGGCGGCATTGGCTGCGTTGTTCATGAATGAACTGTCGACATTCACTCATTTCTTGTAGTGGATTGCGTACAAAGCAGCCGCAAGTATGGGATCTAAGTAACTGATTGTGGCCGCCTCTCCTATACGAACGACCGATAGTCTCGTCCGGGTCGTTCCAGCAGTAGAACCCTGATTCACATCTCCCACACCATGACCGAAATTGGCCACAAACTCATCTGCGAGGAACACGGTCCGAACGATCTCGTTGAGTACGCGACCCTCGCCGATCAGTCAGCATTCGAGTACGCGATGATCTCCGATCACTACCACCCCTGGACCTCAACACAAGGCGAAAGCCCGTTCGTCTGGAATGTGATTGGAGCGATTGCACAGGCAACCGACGATCTGCGTCTTGGAACCGCCATTACGTGCCCGATCATTCGGTATCATCCGGCGCTTATCGCGCAAGCAGCTGCAACTGCTGGCGTCCAGTTACCGGGAAGATTCTTCCTCGGTGTCGGTACCGGTGAGAAGCTGAGCGAACACATCCTCGGCGATCGGTGGCCAGAACACGAGGTTCGACTTGACATGCTTCGAGAGGCAGTCGATATCATCCGGACGCTCTGGACGGGTGACACCACGAGCTATCACGGTGAGTATTATACTGTCGAGAACGCGCAGATATACACGCTTCCGGACGAACTGCCACCGATTCGGGTTGCCGCGGACGGTCCGAAAGCGGCGCGGACTGCGGGAGAGATCGGGGATGGACTCGTTGGGGTTGCTCCTGACGAGGAACTGATCGAGACATTCGAAGCGGGAGGTGGCGAAGACGAACCTCGGTATGCCGAACTTGATATCTGTTACGCCGAAGACAAACAGGAAGCGATTGAGACCGCTTATGAGATCTGGCCGCAGGCAGCACTCCCCGGGGAACTCATGTGGATACTTCCAACACCCGCGCATTTCGAACAGGCGACTGCAGCGGTGTCCAAGGATGATATCGCGGAGCTGGTTGTCTGCGGCTCCGATCCTGACGAGCACATCGAAGCCATTCAGGAGTACATTGATGCCGGGTTCGATCATGTGACGATTCATCAGATCGGGCCGAACCAGGCCGAGTTTATGGAGTTCTATGAAGATGAGGTATTGCCCGCGATTGACTGAGGGGGACTGTCTCCGCAAGGATATCGCGCAGCCTCTGAATCGTCGGTCTACGCTAGAAGTGCTTAACTAGACGGTGTTAAGAGACCGCTGGTGAAGTTACTCGAGACGATCGTGAATGTTGAGCTGTGTCGCTCAGCCATCACTCTCGCTGTCGACGAATCGCAGCCGATCCCAGTCAACGCCTTGTGAGGACCGAAAGCCAATACTCATTTCGTCCGCGATGCCATCCGTCACACTTGTGCTAACGGTGCCGAGTACGGTACCGTCAGGGTCTTTGATCCGGAATCCAACTCCTTTAGAACTGTCAGCAACAAATTGACATGTAACAGTTCTATCGACCAGATTGGGAAGTCTCGTGTTCTTGTCAAGAATTTCAACACCATTCTCTGTCTCTCGAGCAATCCGAATTCCACCGTTCGGGTCAACAATAAGCCGCCACCCTATGGTTTCTGTGGCCCACACGTTGTCCTCCATTCCGAGAAGGATCCAGGGCTGGGAGGTGCTCGAGTCAGGACGCATAAGTACCGAAACCACGCGGCCGTCTTCGGGATAGTTCGGTAGCCCCTGACCAGGGAAGGAACGGATATTCGAGTCGCCGTTTTGCCGAATACCCTGACTCGAGTCCTCGTGTAAGGCCGCGCTCGAGGAGACGCCAACAGTGCCGGTTCCGTCAAGTGTCCATGGACCCAGCTGACCGCCGCTATCGTAGTCCTCGAAGTCGTCGATTATCAGCGTAGCCGGATTGACGGATTCATCACTCTCGTTGCCGGAGTCGTCATCATCGAAGTCGCTCGGTTCGCTGGCCGGTTCAGTTTCGTTTTCAGTGTCGTCCTCGTTGTTCTTGTCAGTCGTATTGTTTTGTTCGGGGCTCTCTTCGCTTTCGTCGTCCATTGGTTCGATAAGGTCTCCGCACCCAGCTAGCGTAACTGAGAGCACCGTTCCGGCACCCTCAAGTATCGCGCGTCGTCGCATAGGTGGGTATTATCTAAGGTCCGAATAATAGTACCGAATATCGGAGTGTATGGAGAGAAGATTGGTTACGAAATCGCACTTGGGACAGCACTTCTTATTACCACCCAACCGCGCCTGAAGACGTGGGAATCCCAAGCGTTGGGGGACGGCCGTCTGCACATCACTTCGTTCCGACCCACCCATTATCCACTAAGATTGGTCGCGATCTCGGGCCACCACCCCTGCCCAACTTGAGTGAGCCGGACGTCATCCGGATTGTCTTCTACGAGGAGAATGTTCGCATCATTCTCACTATTGGCTACTACTCGCAGGGAGGAGAAAGGAGAATGTCGACCCCTCACCGGGTTCGGACTCGACCCAGATGTCACCCCCGTGACGCTCGATAATCCGCTCACAGAGCGCAAGACCGATTCCCGTACCGTTGCCCTCACTGCGGCTGTGGCCTCGCTGGAACACCTCAAAGATCTGCTCCTGTTGTTCCGGGTTAATTCCGATTCCCTCGTCCTCGACGGAGACGATCCAGTCCGTGCCGTTCCGCTCTGCGGTTACGTGAACCGTCGGCTGGACGTCGCTGTACTCGATGGCATTATCGAGCAGGTTCTGGAAGACCTGCCGCAATTGATCGGGGTCTCCCTGAACACGTGGAAGCGGCTCTGTCTCGATCGTTGCATTATTCTCCTCGATTGTTACCTGTAGGTTATCACGGACATCGTCAAGAATACATTCCAGGTCGACCGGCTCTAAGGGGTCTCCTTGTGTTTCGACGCGGGAGTACTGGAGAAGCCCGTCGATCATCGACCGCATCCGCTCGGCCCCATCCACGGCGAACTCGAGGAACTCTTCCCCCTCCTCGTTGAGGTCATAGCGGCTATCGATGAGTTGGAGGTACGACGAGACCATCCGCAGCGGCTCTTGCAGATCGTGTGAGGCTGCATACGCGAACTGCTCTAACCGTTCGTTCGATTCTTCGAGCTCAGCGACCAGTTGTTCTAACTGTTGCTCTCGCTCCTTCCGTTCGGTGATATCAGCAACCGTTCCATGCATCCGGATTGGGTTGCCAGAAACATCGTATTCGACCTCTCCCCGTATCTCTACCCAGGTGATGGCACCATCTTTGAGCCGGAACTCGGTCTTGAGTTCACCTGTCTCCTCAATAGCTCGTTTGATTTCACTCTTCGTTTCCTCTGCCTCGTCTTCATGGATTTGATCGTAGAAGGCTTCTATCGGAGCACCTTCTGTGACAATTACTGGATTCATTTCGTATAGTTCCGCGAGGTATTCATCACCAGTTACGACGTTTTTCTGAATATCCCATGTCCAAATCCCAATCGACGCGGCTTCGGTCGCCATATCCAGCTGCGCCTGCCGTTCCCGCAACTGCTGTTCCTTTCCTGCCCGCTCGATCGCGTCCGCGAGGATGTTGGCGACGCTCTGGACAAAGTTGACGTCCTCTTCGGTGAACTCTTGCCGGTCGGTATCGTGTGTCCCTAGAATTCCCCACGGCTCGTCGAACGGCCCGATAATAGTGCTGATGCCGCTGCGAACATCATGGCTTCGAAGGAGATCAGGTCCACTAAACCGTGTCTCCGTCTCGAGGTCTTCGACAACGATCGGGTGATTATTAGCCAAGGTATACGCTGCCTGTGAGTCCGCTTCAATAGACGAGACAGTTGCCTCTCCAGCGATTCCCTTCTTCCATCCAACACCCTGGCGGAGCAGTAGTTCCTCGTTCTCGGAGTCGAGGTCGAGCACTTTGCAGTAGTCGTTGTCGAGTGCATCGGCGACCTCTCGGGCTGACTCATACATAAGGTCGTCAAGGTCGTCAGTCTCGAGTGCGAACTGACCGAGATAGGCCACAGCCTCTTGCTGATTAGCTCGTTGCTTGAGTTGCCGAGTTTGCGTCTTGGCTTGGCTGTCATAGACACCGACGCCGAGCCCTCCGACGCTACCCAGTGCCGTGAGAATCGGTATCCCGGTCAGTGGTTCAGAAAAACCACCTTCGGGCTGGAGATGAAACAAGATGAGTAGACCCGCCATTGTCCCGAATCCGACGAGACACCAGCCAGCGATGTCAGCGTGGAACTTGGTGTTGATATCGCTCTGAGGGAGCCAGTATGCGCCATAAAGGAGGAGGAACCCAGAAACGGCGATTACCAGGGTTATAAGGAAGATTCTACTGGTCGATGCACCGATATTAAACCCAATAAATGCTCGAAGAACGGAAAGTGCGACGTAAAGCGCCCCAAGAGCGCCAATAATACGTCTCGCACCGATTGTGGACACGGGACGTCGCCAGTGAACCATTGTTAACAGTGTTTGGGGCGATAATATATAGTTGATGGCACAGTATCTGCCCTTGCACCTGAAGTTACCGCACAGAAGTAACAGTCGCACTTCTCGAACGGATCTCCTCAACACGTTCGGCAATGCTTTCGCCTACTGCTGCTCCCATAGCATCTCGATGCGCTCCTCGATGTGATCAAGGACGAGGCGGCTCATATCGCGGTGGTCGTCCGGCCACTGAGCGTTCTCCGCGTCGGTGCGGCTAGCGGCCGGCGGTGGATGGAAGTGATCCCGTGAGTTGTGTGCGTTTGGGTGCCGATCACATCGACACTTCCACACCCCGTCCCGTCGCTCCTCCTGGTAGTGAAAGTTGAAGTCGTCGTTGCGATACCAGCGAATCTCAAAGCGAGCAGACGCCTCGTTCGGATAGTAGTCGCCCGACAGCTCGACGCGGAGGTGCAGCTTCCCCTCCTTGACAATCTCCGCTGACTCGAACATGCGACGGCCACCGAATCGGGAACCCATTCGCTCCAATATCGACCGGTCTATCGATGCGGGACTCGCACCGTCATCCGCCGGCACCATCTCAGCTATGCGACGGGGCCGTCGAGCCGGCGGCCTTTCTCCTGGCGCGTTCGTGGAGGCGACGTTCCTCGATATTGGTGGCCCAATTACCGAGTTCCACGTACACGTCGTCAATCCGCTCCGCGTCGAACTCGAGGACATCGACCTCGGCGGGCGAGTCGACCCCATATTCGCCGCGGTACTCCTCGATCCGGTCGGTCAACTCCGATACGCGGGCCTGCAACTCGTCGACAGTGTTCTCTCGCGCCAGCTCGTTGACCCGACGCCACTCGAAATAGTCGTCGTTGCGCTCGTACCTGACCGGCCGGCCCTCATGCCGAATGACGATGCCGAGGTCGGCGTAGAAGGACAGGTGTGTCCGTGCCGACTCCTCCGAGCAGTCTGCCCGCTCGGCAATCTCGGCGGCCGTCATCGGCTCTCGGGCGTGTAACACCGCACCGTACACGCGCTGCTTCGTGTCCTCGCCTTCGAACGGTCTATCGAACGGGGGCGGGCCGTCGTGGCGGATATCGTCTGTCATACTCCTACCAACGGGATTAGCACACATATTTCTTCCTCTGGGCAAAATATATCGCCCAAAGTCATAGTCACGCTGGACACCTTCGGCTCCCGACTCGATCTCGTCCCTACTCGACGTCGTCGTGCGTGAGCAGCGACCGCTCTTGTTCGCCCGTCGGGGGCTCGTAGGTGATTACCTCGAGCAGATTGCCGCTCGGATCGAGGAAGTAGAACCCCTCGAACTCGTCCCAGTCGTAGGGCCCCTGATTCGGGAACTGGTCGTCGAGCTCGTCCATCAGCGACTCGTACTCGTCCCGGTCGGTCTCGAAGGCGAGGTGCGCCTTGTCGAGCGGGTGATCGAGACCGCGCTCGTCCCACCGCTCGCCGCGACCGGTTTCGACCAGTGTGACGACGGTTTCGCCTGCCCGGAACATCGCGTGTTCGCCCTGGAAATCGTCGGGATCGCGTACCACCTCGAGCCCGAGCGCGTCACGGTAGAACGCGTAGCAGGACTCGAGGTCGTCGACGTTGACATTGATATGATCGACGGTCTCCATCCTCAGGCACCCACTCGATCCACGTAGTTTCGGACGACGTCCGCGTCGGTGTCGACGAACTCATTGGTCCAGACCGCGTCCGGATCGATCTCTCCCTCGAGCAGATCCGTCTCGGCGAGGGTCTCTCCGAGCGTCCGCCACCGGTCGCCGTCGTGGAGCCCCCAGCCGGACCGGCGGACCCGATCGGTAAACTGGAGTTCAGTCGCGGCGGTCCGGAACTTCCGCTCCTCGACGGGCCGGTTCCGCTCGAGCGTGGCGTTGCGCTCGACGAGGCGGTCGACCGCCTCCTCCGGGTCGGCCGTCGCCGCTTCCCAGCCGCGGGCCGTCGCGCGCAGGAACGCGCGGACCGTCTCCGGCTCGGCACGAGCGAAGTCGGGATCGCTCACGATCGTCATCCCGTAGACATCGAGGTGGTTTCCGATCGGGAGTTCGTCGGCCGTCCGGTCGTGTTCACGTTCGAGTTCGTAGCCGTTCGTAACGACACCCACGGCGGCGTCGACCGCGCCGTCGAGCACCTTGTGCTGGACGCGGTGATGGGTGTGGTCGTCGACCTCGAGCAACTCGACATCGTCCCGGATCCCCTCGTTCTCGAGCAGTTGGGCCGTCAGGATGCGCGTCTTCGTCGCCGAGGGGGCGATCGTCCGGCCGACGAGTTGACCCGGACGCTCGAGGGGCTCGCCGAAGACGTCCTGCAGCGTGTAGATCGCCGCCGGCGTCTTCCCCGTGACGGCGGCGACGGCGAGCGGCTCGAGGCCGCGGCTCTGGACCGAGAGGACGGCGCTCGCACCCGCCAGCGCGAACTCCGCGCGTCCCTTCGCGGCCTGCTCCGCGGCGAACGGCGAGCCGTGTCCCTCGACGAAGCGTACGTCGAGCCCCTCCTCGTCGTAGAACCCCCGTTCGCGGGCGAAGAAGTACGGTGCCTGGAACCCGTTTGGCTCCCAGTTGAGCTGAAAGTCGATGGTCGTGGTTGTCATTGTGGCTGGGGCACCTCCAGTTGGAACAGGTCATCCGGAATGCGGTCGACACCGAGCGCGTCCGGACCCGCGACCTCGAGGAGGTGGTCGAACAGTTGCTCCATTGCCGCAGTCGTCTCCGCGTCCCAGTCGGCGACGACCATCTCTCGCCATCCGTCGCGGACGACCGCGGGATCGTCCTCATACATCATCCGCTCGCCGAGTTCGTCCCACAATTCGTCGTCGGTCCGGAGCCGCTCGACCGCGTCGGCGTACGCTCGCTTGAAGCCGCGAACGGCCTCGGGAGTCTCGGAGAGGTACGACTCGCTCGTGAGGAACGTCGAGATCGGCAGCGTTTGATCGGCGCCGGAGAGCCGCTGGACCAGATCCGCCATCGGAATCACCTCGCGGTACGGCCCGGTCTCGACGATCTCGGGAACGATCTGCCAGAACTGCAGTGCAGCGTCGACGTCGCCGTCGCGCAGCATCCGCGTGAGTTCGACCTTCGATCCGGACTCGACCGATGTCGCCTCTGCCTCGGGGTCGAAGCCGTGATACTCGAGACAGGCGGCCCGCGTGAGGATCCAGTTCTTGTCCAGCCGTCGGACGACGCCGACGCGGCAGTCGCGGAGGTCGGACAGCCCCTCGATCGACGACGCCTCGGGAACGACGAGACCGCCGACGGTCCGCCCGTAGGGGTGAAACGCGACGATCGGCGCGCCGTCGACCCGCTCGCGAGCCGCCGAGATGAAGTCGATGTCGATCAGATCCGCGTCACCCTCGTGGAGCTTTGCCTCGACCGTCTCGATTCCGCCCTCGAGTTCGTCCGAAACGAGTTCCACGTCGAGGTGGAAGCCGTGGTCGCGGTCGAAGCCGAACCGCTTGATCGTGTACAGCATGTACCGCGGGCTGCCATTGTGCTCGAACCGGGCGCGCATTACGGGCAATTCCCCGGGATCGGCGTGCAGTTCGTCTAGTGCCGACTGCTGAGTGTCGATATCCATGGCTCTAGCGGACGGGTGCGACGATCGTGTCGATCTCCGCGTCCTCGTCGATCAGCTCTCGCTCTTTCATCCAGTCGAGGTGCCCCTCGAGGTCCCCGGAGTCGACGGGTTCGGGAACTTCGTACTCCGGAACGGTCACCGAATCGCGGATCGCCAACACGTCGACGTCCTCGAAGAGGTCGGGTGCGACCTCGCGGTCCTTCTCGAGCATCTCGAGGTACTGCTGACGGAACGCGGACGGCTCCTCGTTGATCTCCTCGACGGCGCGGCCGTAGGCATCCATGAACGCCTCGAACGCCGTGCCGTCGAGGCCGTCGGTTCCAACGATTCCGACGTGATTTTCGAATTCGAAGATTCGCTGTAGTCCGAGCCCATCCGCGAGCGCGCTGTGGGGATCGAGCAGCGTCACGGCCTCGACCGTACCGTCCCGGAGGGCTCGGAGCCGGTTGGTCGGCATTCCGTGGTGTTCGAGTTCGATTTCGTCCGGCTCGAGGTGCTCCTCAAGCGCCCGGATCGCCGTGTACTCCTGTCCGGTCCGCCGATTGACCGCGACGGGGACGTTTGCCAGGTCGGCCGGTCCGTCGATATCCGTCTCCGGTCGCGTGTGAAACGTGTACGGAAGGTCTGCGAACGCGCCGTGAGCGACGATCCGACCGTCCTCGAGCGACCACGTCCGGCGGAGGCTCTCCCACTTGCAGACCGGGTACAGATCCACGTCTTGGTCTCCGGTCAGGGTTCCGTCCCCAGGGACGTACTTCCAGTCGACGCGTCGCCGATCGCGCTCGATCAGTTCGACATCGAGTCCGTGCTCCGCGAAGTACCCCCGCTCGGCCGCGACTCGCTGCGGCAACATGAACGAGAAGGGGAGGTGAAACACGCGAAGTGTGTCATTGTCTGGCATGCAGTGTTCCCGACGATAACTGGTGGTATAAAACGTTTCTAGGAAATGTTTATACGGTCGATCGGGAACACTGTCATCGTTATGTGCAATAAGATTGACGTACCGGATCAGTGTCGCATCTTACTGTGAGGGACATCACCATGGACCACATCGAAACGGCCGACGTCGATCTCGAGGAAGTTGCACCGGGGGTGTATCTCGGCGACCTCTCGACGGGCGAGCAAGCGAGCATGAAGTACTGGCGGGTCGAACCGGGCGCGACGCTGCCGGTCCACCGGCACGAACACGAGCAGATCGGATACGTACTGCGGGGACAGCTGACGGCGATCGTCGACGGAACGGAGGTCCCCCTCGAGGAAGGGGACGCCTACAGGTTCCCGAGCCAAGAGCGACACGGGGCGGAAAACCGAAGCGAGGCGCCCGCGGTTGGTCTCGGCGTCCTCGCACCACCGCGGACAGACCCCGACTGGCGACAGTAGTGCGAATCCATCGTTACGACTGCCGGTGGGCGTCACCGGTCCGAATGGTCGGATGCCAAGGTTCTTTGTTCAGTGGGATGGGTTGACAACCCATGCAAGAGGAGCAATCCGATCACTATGGAATGTTTATCGACGGGAAATTTCGAGACGGTGCCGAGACATTCGACGTCGAGAATCCGGCGACCGGCTCACCGATTGCGACCGTCGCCGAGGCCAGCGAAGGAGGCGTCGACGATGCTATCACGTCCGCAAAACGTGCTCAACCAGAGTGGGCGGCGATGGACCCAGCCGAACGGGGCCAGCACCTGTCGGCGTTCGCCGAGACGATTCGGGAACGTGTCGACGAGATCAGCAAGACCGTCACGCTGGAGACCGGTCGGCCGATCGGGCAGTCGGTAGGACTCGTCGGTAGCGCTGCCGACTACATCGAGTACTACGCGGGCATGACGACGAAAATTCAAGGAGAGACAATTCCTGTCCCCGGCGACCAACAGGCGTTCACACGAAAGGAACCAGTCGGGGTAAGTGCCCAGGTCATTCCGTGGAACGCTCCGATCCTACTTTGCTGTCGTGGGATTGGACCTGCGCTCGCAGCCGGAAACGCAGTCGTCGTCAAACCTGCACCGGAAGCCCCGCTTGGGCTGTTGGAGATCGGCGAACTCGCCACCGAAGCGGGAATCCCCGACGGCGTTCTCAACGTGGTCACCGGCGACGGCGAGACGACCGGTGCCGCGCTCACTACCGATCCGCGAATCGACGAGATCACGTTCACTGGTTCGGTGGCGACCGGCCAGATCGTCGGTAAGGCCGCAATCGACAACGTGGTTCCGACGGCCCTCGAGCTCGGTGGCAAGAGTCCGGCAGTCGTCTTCGAGGATGCTAATCTCGAAGACGCCGTCGAGGGGGCGATGAAGGCGCTGACGCTGATGAGTGGGCAGGTCTGTTTCGCGACGACGCGGATCTTCGTCCATCAGGGCTGCTATGACGAATTCCGCGAAGCACTCCGCGAAGCCGTCGAATCGATTTCGATCGGGCCGGGAATTGAAGATCCCGATCTCGGCCCCCTCGTCTCCGACGACGGTCTCGAAAAGGTACGAGGGTACGTCGACGACGCCCTCGAGAACGGTGCGAGCGCACTGACCGGTGGAGCGGTACCTGACCGTGAAGGGTACTTCTACGAGCCGACGGTAATCGAAGGGGCCGACGACGACGCACCAATCTCTTGTGAGGAGGTATTCGGTCCGGTCATCGCCCTCTACGAGTTTTCGGACGAACGGGAGGCGATTCGGCGGGCCAACGACACTGAGTTTGGCCTCTACGCGACGGTCTGGACGAACGATCTCGGACGTGGCCACCGCGTTGCGAACGAAATCGAGGCCGGTAGCGTAATGGTCAATCAGTACTCCGGCTCGTACCCGCAGACACCCTTCGGCGGCTACAAGAAGAGCGGGCTCGGCCGCGAGAAGGGAATGCAGGCAATCGATCACTATACCCAGCTCAAAACCGTCAACATCGACTACGGCGACGGATCCGACGGCACATCCGACGAGTAACTGGATACTCAGTCACTGGTCGGTATCTCGTGCCGGAGCTCCCGCCGACGGTCGGCAAATTCCTTGTAGTACTCCGTCGGCTCGGAAAGTTTCTTGCGCGGTGAAGGATCCGAACAACGGCAGCGAATCCAGCCGTTGCCGGGTGGCTGGTACGAGTCGAACCGTTCTCCTTCACCATCCTCCAAGAGAATCGTCACCATCGTCAGATCTCTGGGACGACCCCTGCGCCGTGGTACATCAACCGCTGATCACGACACTCCGAGCAGGCGTACAAGATACCATCGGTATCCCCGAACACACGAATGTACCGATCTGAAGGATGTGCGCCGCAATTCCGGCAGTTGCTACTCATCGCGCACCTCTTCAGGAACATACGTTGCACGCGCTCGAGCGATCTCGAATGTCTCGAGTTCGATCTGCTCGCGTTCGCCGTCGGTAACTCGCGGGCGCATCAGTGATCCTCTCCGAACCGGCAGCCCTCTTTCACTCGGGGCATCCGTTCGCGTCGGTGCGTTTCCGTCGATCTCCGATCCTGGCTAAACCCAGGGGACTCGAATTCGATCGTCGCTGTCGATCCAGAGAGCGGAGAAGACAAGTGACGGAATCAAATTTTACCCCACGATCTGTGGGACTACGACGTGTATACGACTCCCCTCCCTGATCGACGTGACGGTCGGCGGCGAGGACCGCCGCGCCGTTCTGCAAAGCGCTAAGGAGGAAGAGAAGGTACGCGAGCAGACCATAGTTGGATGGACTGATATCCATCTTGTTCGCGTCATCTGTTAGCCTCTGAATCGGGTCTTCGCTTCGGTGGAGTCGTCTCTCCCGGATAGGAGTTCAATGGCCGGCGCTGGAAGGCGGTCTGCTATTCTTGGTTCATATGTATGCATTATCTATGCGACGGAGACAATCAAGAGGGGAGACTGAGGACGAGTCGGGCGGGTTATTGGATCGAGTGCGCGGCGGCTCAACGGAGCCACCGACGGACGATTCAGGGAGTCGGACGGATCGAGTAAGAGGCGGTTCAACGGAACCGATAACGGACGGTTCGGGGAGTTGGTTCGACCAGGCGAAAGCGAAGTACGGGCTCGGAACGCTGCTCGTCGCCGCTGGGATCGTTCTCTTCCTGTTCCCGGAACCGATTACCTCGACCGCAGGGCTGCTCTTAATCGGAGCGGGAGTCCTGATCTGGATCGTCAGTTGGCTGCAGTAGACGAGCCAGTGGGTTGCTTCGCGATTCGATCCTCAACTCTCTGGTTTCGAAGCGGCGGCGATCAAGGTCGGTTGCGGCCAGGGGAGTCCGTCGATTGCAAGTGTGGGACGGACCTCATGTGAATATACCACGAGAGATGATACTCTACGCTATTTAGCATTTAATAGATATATATGGTCTGGTATCATAGATTCTGGCCTGAGAGGCGAGATCGGGAAAAGATGTGCACTGGCCGCGTATTAGCGGATGGTGCAAACACATGTATCGACCGGAAACCGAGTCTCAGGAAGGACATATCACATGTTCAGAACAGATATCGTTTTCGAGAGGTTTGGAACAGGCGACGTTACAGTATCTTTCGCGTGGATCGCGGATGATCTTATACCAGTACTTGGGATCGGCGTTCTCATGGTTCTCGGCGTTCTTTTCGTGAGGGATCGATTCGGGCTCAGGGAGACCAGTACTATCGAGTCAGCACATCGCCAGACAGAGATAGTCTCTGATCAGAAGCGGGTCTACAGACTGCTGCAGGAGAACGGGGGACAGATGAAACAGTCCGAAATCGTCGATACAGTTGACTGGTCAAAAGCCAAGGTCAGTCGCCTGCTGTCGGACCTGGAAGACGACGGAGAGATAACGAAGATCTCTGTGGGTCGGGAGAATCTCATCTGCCTTCCCGGTCACGAACCCACTGAAACCACATCGTAGGACCAGGATTCAGGCGGGTCTTGCTTCTCACAGCAGTACAGCGCGGAAGCCCACCCCTTTAGGGGTGGGAGGAAGCGCGTAAACTCTATGCCATAGTCCGCCGATACCAGCAAATCCGACTCCTGAAATAATCGTTGCTAATTTAAATAACCAGTCTCAATGTGAGTCTGTCATGGAGGTGCAACGTACCGTTCGGGTCAAACTCGACGTGCCCGACGAGCGACGAGCCCACCTCCACCAGACCATTGAGCAATTCAATACTGCCGTCAATTACAGCATCGAGAACGGTCGCAACGACGACGGCTACCTCATCACTGCGAAGACGAACATCCACGATCAAGTCTACCACGACCTCCGTGACGTGACCGACCTGCCCGCGAACCTCTGTGTTCGCGCCTACTCGAAGGCGGTTGAAATGATGAAGTCAACGGTCGCAGACTGGAAAGAGGGCAACAGTCGCCCCGTTCCGACGTTCGACCAGCCAACTGTCGTCTACGACAAACGCACGCTGACCATCAACGAGAGGAGCGCGACCCTCTCGACCGTGGATTCTCGGGTCGAAGTCGAATTCGACCTCGGCAAATACCAAGCCGATTACCTCGATGACGACGACTACGAGAAACGAATGGGGACGCTCCACTACGACGAACAGGAGAGTGACTTCTACCTCCACATCGTCGTGCAGAAAGAGGTCGAGGAGCGTGAGGGTGACCGTGTTCTCGGTGTTGACCTGAATCTGAAGAACGTCGCCGTGACCAGCACGGGGTCGTTCTACGACAGTGGTGAATTACTGTGGGGGCAGAACCACTACTTCCGCGTGCGCCGGAGCCTCCAAGACAAAGGCACTCGCTCCGCGAAGCAGGTGTTAGCGCGACTGTCGGGGCGAGAAAACCGCTTCGTCTTGGACCGCCTGCATACTATTTCTCGACGCATTGTGGAAGAAGCCCGCCACTATGACTGCTCGTACATCGCCGTCGAAGACTTGACCCATATCCGCGAGCGGATGGACGCCTCCGACGACCAACTGAAACGCCAGATGCACCAGTGGGCGTTCCGCGAGTTACAGGAGATGATTCAGTGGAAAGCCACCGAGTACGGGATTCGCGTCGAGAGCGTGAATCCCGCGTTCTCCTCGCAGACCTGCTCGAAGTGCGGCCATCAATCAAGCACGAACCGGAATTCGGATGGGTGGTTCGAGTGCAACGAGTGCGGATACGAGGGAGACGGCGACTACAACGCTTCCAAGAACATCGGGAAGCGACTACTCTCTTTACCCGAGGGCAAACGCCCCTCGGGGTTGGGCGACGGTCATCTTGCCCTCAAGAGCGGGACAGTGACCCTGAACGGCGATTACACCGCCTACGACACCGTGTCGGCAGAAGGGGAGTCCCACGCTCAAGCCCACGGCTTTAGCCGTGGGTAGATGACCGATGACTATTGAGGAGGGAAAACAGCGAGCAGCAGCAGTGTGTGACAACTGTGGCAGTATTCATCCAGCACGTATCAGGAGTGATGGGGAGATACGATTAATCGGTTCAGCCAAGAAATCAGGTTGCAGATGCGAAGATCCCAATTTTCGCATTCTCAGTAACGATGCGAGTGCTCTGGAAAAGAGAGAGCAGAAGAAATTATAACCCATCTGAAATAAATATCGTGTAAAGCACTCTATGGGAAGATCATACCTTGCTAATACTGCCGTCCCTCTCATTATCGTTCAAATGATAGGATTAAGCATGGTTGGAGTCAACAAGGTAGAGACAGAAGAGGACTATATCCACGTCCGATTTAGAGATCCGGACCAATTCGACGAAATTCGGACGCCTGATTGGGCAGAGGATCCTGCCCACTCGGTTTCAGAGGGGAGTGAAGTGCGAATGGGACAGGAAGATGATAGTGATGACTGGAAGGTGGAGTCCGTTCTCATCAAGAAAAGCGTCGGCGAAGACAAGGCCGAAGAGGAGGCTCGAGATATCGTCGACAAGATCGAGTCGTAGGGACGCCCCGGCTTACATCGTCAGCGTGTCGCGCTAGCCAATCACGACTGCCTGTGACGTCAAGCGGCTGGTACCGTTTTCTCTTCGATCCAGAGTACCCTCATATCACAAACGCCGCGCGTTCGAGAAACGCCGCGCCAGCCTCCAGCAAACCGGCACGCGGAGCGCCCACTTAACCTACCACCGCATCGGGGACAGATTCGGGCAGTGGAGTCGAGACTACCTCCATCAGTGTTCTAAGACTATCGTAGAAGAAGCCCGCCGACACGGGTGTACACACATCGCGTTCGAGAACTTGGAGCGGATTCGAGAGCGTATCAACGACGGGAAGAAGTTCCAGCAGTGGGCGTTCAACGCTCTTCAGACAATGGTCGAGTACAAGGCAGAAGAGTGTGGTCTCGTCGTGGAGACTGTGAACCCGCAGTACACGAGCCAGCAGTGTTCGAAGTGCGGGTGTACGCTGGAGGAGAACCGCGACGACCAACACTTCGAGTGCCTCGACTGTGAGTATACGGCAAATGCGGACTACAACGCCGCGAAGAACGTGGCGCGGAAGCTAGCGTTGAAACTCCAGCGGGGGCAGAAGTCTCCTGCTGGAGGGGCGTTCTGTCAGTACGCCCTGAAGTCAGGGACGATGACCGTGAACGCTACTGAAGTGGCGTCCGATACGTTTGTATCGGCAGAACGCGAGTCCACTGGCAAGCCCACCGTTTCAGCGGTGGGTAGCTGACTCGAGACTATCGCTCCCCCGAGACCTGAGCGATGTGGCTGACCGTAACCAACCCGAGCCCTCCCACGACGTTCCCGGCCGTCACGACGGCGGTCGTCGTCCCCAGCGCACCGACACCGATATTCGCACCGAACTGCATCCCGAAGAAGACGTGGAGAACAGTGACGATGACGTGATCGAAGGGGCCGAGTGCCAGCAGGATACCGACGATGTACGCCATTGCGATCCGGCCGCCGACACCGTCGACGGCCTCGAGGAGGTGAGAGAGTAGTGCCACGAGCGCACCGCCCGCGATAGCGTCCGCGAACACCCCCGTCGGCTCCCGGTGGACGATCTCCTCGGCGACCGTCACTAGCGCATGGTCCGTTCCGGAGGGGAGCGCGCCGGGAACCGACAGCACGAGCACCATGAGGGCACCGCCGACGAGGTTGAACGCGAACGTGACGGACCACAGGCGGAGCAGCGGGCCGATCAGCCACGAGTCGTCTCGTTCGATCGCCGTCGCGACCGGATCGAAGAAGTTCTCGTTGAACAGCTCCGACCGTCCGACGACAAGCATTACGAGGGCGAGACCGAACGCGAGCGATCCCGGGAGTTTCGCGACGTCACCGGCCCGCGGTGCGACGACCGAGTGGACGATGCCGAGCGCCGCGAGGCCGAAGACGATCGTGAACCCGGCGATGAAGCTGGTCGAAATCAACTCGAGCCACGACTGATCGAGGCGTCGTTCTCCCTCGTCGGCCGCACGATCGAAGATCTCCGGGGGATCGGGAGCGACAGACATGTGCTGACAATCGTTTCACCTGACAGGCGAAATAGGGCCTGCCTGCGTCTCCGGAGATCGGTCGCATCTCGAGTACGTTCGGACGCCGTGGCGGTCGGAGCCGCGTCTCGAGTCGCGATCGCCACAGGTCTCGAGATCGAGACGTCCGCACCAACATTTTCCGGGATTCCCTCGTGCTCTTGACGGGTACCCCGTCATCGACACGACCACTGTATCGATCCCGAACGGTGATCCGGGAGCTGGAACACTCGAAACTCGGACAGTACGTCGAGCCGGTAGAACCACTAACTACCCGCGCCACGTATCTCCAGTCGATGGTCAACGCCTTCTGGCTCGACCGCGACCTCGAGCGGGCCGCGGCGTGGCTCGTCGACCGGCACGTCACCAGCAGCGTCTTCGAGTGTTCGATGGTGCTGACGACTGCGGTCCAGTTGAACGGCTACCCGGAGTCCGACGCGCTCTATTTCACCGGACGAAGCGGCGACCGTCCGTAAAGAGGCCGACCTCGAGGTCGCCGGCGTTCACGTCGGAATCGACGTGCTCGAGGACGACCCCGGCAGAGCGGCTGAGACCTGCGTGGCTCTCGACTGCGATCGGATCGTCGTCCGGTATCTCAACGACAGCCATTTCGAGAACACGGCGGTCGTTCGGGAGACGGCGACTCGGCTTTCGGCACTCGCCGACTGACTTGCGGACCGCGGACTCGTGCTTGGCTATCACAACCACGACCACGAGTTCGTCGACCTCGAGGGTGACGAGCGAAGCGCCTTCGAGTTCCTGATCGACAAGACAGACGACGCCTTGTCGATCGAACTCGACGTGGGCTGGGCGAACGCGGCGCGGTGACAGTGATCCACCGGCAAATCCATCGTTAGGCCCGCGGTAATGATCCGTGAACCGCGCCTCACCGATCGGCCATTCCGCGGTTCCGGTCGCGAGTATCGCCCCTCACCGTTCGGTCGGTTCCTCGTGGCCGGTGGATAACAAAGCCAATCGCCGACGACCGTTCGATCGCAATGGCACTGACTCAGATCGACCACATCAGCGAGAACGAGGAGATGCAGGACTGTATCGACAACTGCTTCGAAGCCGCTCAGGCGTGCGAGTGGTGTGCCGACGAGTGCGCCGGCGAGGGCGAGGAGATGGCCAAGTGTCTCCGGCTCTGTCGCGACGTCGCCGACTTGACAACGATGCACGCGCGGTTCATGGCTCGCAACTCGAACTACAGCGCGCAACTCGCCGAAGCCTGCGCCGGCGCCTGCGAGGAGTGCGCCGAGGAATGTGAACGCCACGACGCCGAACACTGTCAGGTCTGTGCGGACGTCCTCCAGGACTGCGCGGAGACTTGTCGTAACATGGCGTCGGCCTAAACGGCGAATGGACGCGACGACGAGGATCGCCGCCGGCGGAAACTGCCTGCTCGGCTGCTGGCTGATCGCCGCCCCCTTCGTCTTCGCCGTAACGGGAGTCGCCCGCTGGAACGACATCTTGGTCGGCACCGCGGTCGCCCTCGTCGCCGGCTACAACTACGCCAGCGTTCGCAGCCGGCGGTCCGCGAGCGCGACCGGTGCAGGACTCGTCGCAATTCTCGGCTGTTGGCTCGTCGTTGCTCCCTTCACTCTCGGCCTGGAGGGACCGGCACTGTGGAGCGACATCGTCGCGGGGACTGTGATGACGAGCTTCGGTGGCTACAACGTGTACAGTCTGACCGCTGCCGACCGTTCGCCATCCGTCCGGTCGACTGCTGAATAGGATCGCGACGGAACGAACCGACGACTACCGGCGTTCGGACGCGAACCGACGCGGACATCACTTTCTTTCATTCCGAACCGCCTGAGTCACGACGCTGTTTTCCCGGATCTATCGTTCGGTCGCTGGTTGTCGGAGATGTCGGCAGCCTGCGATGGATTTCTATAGATTGATAATCCCTCAAAATAAAGTAAAAGCTAGTCTCGGATGTCAGAGGCAGTTGTTCCGAGACACACCCACCACCTGCCGTAGCAGGGATTCAACGAATTCCTGCCTTTTGAACGGACGGAATGCAAGATCGCTCAGTACCGCCCGTAGAGTGTGTGTTTCCACTCACGCTGACCTCCTCCCATAAACTCCGCGAGTCCAGTCTGTGGCTGCCGTCGCCATTGCCACTCGGGATAGCGGATCTCCACATCCCGGCCCAGACCGTCTCCCAAAAGTGGACCCTGTACGGCTTGATCGCCTGCCAGCAATGACCGCGACAAGCCCTTCCTCAACTCGACGGCGCTCCTCACGTTCCCAGCCGTCTCGACGGATCATTGACTGGAAGCGCTCAGCAGCGTCACACGATACCGCAAATCCCCTCAGTTGGGCGAGAACCAGATTCGGATCTAGCTGACGATGACGATAGTTGGAGGAGTATGGAATCCCGTGACGATGGAGAGTGCAGTTGCGAGAATCTCAGTTCTACCGAAGTCTGTACTATTGCGCCTTCTTGTACTATTGCGCCTTCTGGTGATCAGAGGTCGACGTACTGATCTTCCCACTCTCGACGAGCCTCAAATTCCCGCTGGCCGCGTCTGGTGATACTGTATACGTTTGTTCTCTGATCCTTCTCACCTTTCTCAACCAATCCTTTGTCAACGAGGGTATCCAGATTCGGATACAGTCGGCCGTGGTGAATCTCTTTCTCGTAGTAATTCTCCAGTTCTTCTTTGATGGCAAGGCCATGAGGCTTGTCAAACCCAGCGACAGCGTACAGCAGGTCTCGCTGGAATCCAGTTAAATCGTACATGATATCTATTCTATTAAGATCCTTATCCAATAATAGCTCCGGTATTACTATCGATCTGTTATTCTGAAAAACCGAGAACTGCGATTGTAGTCCTGTCGAAAGTTCGGATACGCCGTTACCACGACCGCTTTCCCATCCTAGACAGTGCCTGGCTAACTGACGGCTGAGAACGTGTAGCTGTGCAGCGGCTGACCCGCTATCCTCCTCCGAATATTGTCGCTCAAAGAGGATTTCAACAGAGTCGTTTATTTGGCTTTGGGGTCGCTGTCACGTGAAAATGCTGACCTGGTCAGTCATACTCTTCGAGGACGCGAGCGGCATGCAACAGCATTCCTGTCCTGGTGAAGCCATGCCATTGACGAGTCTCATTTAGTTGTTCGTATTGGCTCGAACTGTCTTCCGTTGGGTTCTCGAGTTCGCGTTGGGTGTGCATAAGTAGTCTACGCCACGTGAGCCCATTCTTGTCCTTACGATCGTCGAGACGTTCGTATTGGTCGTGAGGCAACTCTACTGAGACGTACCGAGTCTTCTCGGCCCCCGGGACCTCAATATTGATCGACTTGAGGTCGTCTTCGTCGTCAGTACTCACATCGACCACCTATCACCCCATGGGGCAGACCAATGATAGAGAGTTAGTAGGTGATCGTTGGAGATCTTCGGCTACGTTCGCCACTGCTCGAGACGACGTCGCGGCGTCCTCGCCGTCCTCCGTCACGAGTCAGTGCTCAATCTCGACGTGATCTAGGACAGGCCTCGTCGATCCTCGTGGGTCTCAAGGCGGGCAGCAACCGCCACGACGATACGGTCTGGGACCTCGGATCTCGATCGTTTCGGCGACTGTCGTATTCTCGATCTCGTCCATCATGGCTACGTGGGTCATAGACATCGCCGATTACATCGATTGCTCCTATGAGACTGCGTACAAGAAGCTCCGATCACTCGAGGACGACGGCAGCGTGTCTCGAGTCGGAAGGCTCTCGTCGAGGCCGGCCCGGTGTGGATGTGGTGCCGGACGATCCCGACGCTGTCGAGGATCCCGAGTCGGTCAGCGTGTCCGCACGACAATCGGACAGGGAAATCAGCAGCTATCCAGTGGATCAGAGCCGGAGAGGAACGTGAGGATCGGCCGCAGACGTTCGAAGAGCTAAATGGACGGGTTAGCGACTGATACTCGAACGGACAGGATCGTGGCGAACGTCCAGCACCGCACCGCGGCCGCTGTTGCTGGCGAACGGTGGACAGTCACCCTAGATCATCCGAGGAACAGCGGTTGGGTTCGATGATTCACCCAGCACAGCGTGAGTGACGACGGGTCGAGACGGCGGGAGGCGTCGTGTTAATGAGTCGCTTCTTATCTCTCTTGGACCCGGGATACGAGAGGCATCTCGAGGAAGGTGACGAGCGAGTAGAGTGGCCCCAGCTGGCTCTCGCCGGCGAGGTGGGCCTCGTAGCAGTCGTTCACTCCCTCCCAGCTCAGGAACGGGAGCGATCGGATCGTCTCCTTGTGTCTCTCGAGTGTTTTGGGGATGAACTCGTGTGTGCGGATAAGCTCGTGGTGGTCGGGCCAGGGTCCACGTCCCCAGTGTGATTTCTCGGGGTCACTCAGGAGGTATTTCTGCATGAACTCAGTTGCGAGTTCCCCTGCTCGCTGGGCTGCTAACGGATATCGGATCGGGACGACGCCGCTCCCGTGTGGATAGTCGGCCAGGTCCGGCGCCAGACGACGGATCGCCTCGTTGATCAGGTCACCCCTGAGCAGGTGACGAACGGGGATGGTGAGGAAGAGGTCGAACAGCCGGTTGTCGAGGAACGGCGTCCCCGACGGCATCATCTGGCTGGTCCCATGATAGAAGAACTGCGAGGTACCGTTCGTGAGTGGACAGCGACTGGCGAGCGTCGCCTCCCGGAGCGAGGGGTATGAGACGCCGTGATCGATGACCTCCTCACCCTCCTGTCGGACGTCGTCACGGTATATCTCCCGTACGCTCCGTGGTAGCTGGAGATACGCGGGGGTGTTCACATCGGCCCGGTAGTCGACAAACTCCTCGACCGTCTCTATCGGCTGTTCGCGTGGCAGGTCGAACGACCCGAGCGGGCCAAGGTCGACCGATGACTTGCGGAGGTGGTCACCCTTGAACAACATATCTCCGTAGTGACCCGTGAGGAGGACGTCGACGCTCGAGGAGAGCGTCTCAGCGAATTCGTTCGCGTGTGCCTGGTTGAAGTAGCCGACGAAGTTAGACATCACCGGGTTACTGGCGAGTGAACGGGCCAGATAATCCTCGTCACGGATGAGCAGTGTGAGGGGAGCGCCGGCCGCCGCAGCTACCTTCGCGGCGGTCTTCGCCTCCCGGTTGTGCCATTCGGCCAGATGGAACGTCTGTACCTGCCTATCGAGTGCGGTGAGCGCAGCCAGGACGAGTCGAGAATCGCTCCCACCGCTCAACAGGAGTCCGTACTCGCCTGCTCGATCGGTGCGGTCAGCAACGACGTCGCGGAACGTCCTGGCGAGGCGGTCGGCGAAGTACTCCCGCGATCGCTCGCGTGGCGTATAGACCGGCCGCCAGTACCGGTGTCTCTCGTAACTGCCGTCGGGATCCAGCGTCATCACCGAGCCGGGCTGTGTTTTCTTTACGCCGGTCAGTGGTGTCCGGACGCCGAACGGTCGGTGGAGGGCGAAGTACTCGGCGAGATACGCCTCGTCGAACTCCGTCTCGACGCCCGGGTGGAGGGGGAGCGACTGAATGTTAGTCGAGAAGACGATCCCGTCGTCGGTCACGGAATAGTACAACGGACGGGTCCCAAACCGATCAGTGAAGAGGGAAAGCTGTCCGGTCTCGCTGTCGTGGATCGCACCGGCGAAGTTGCCGTTCAGTCCCGAGACGAACTCCATCCCGTGGCGTTCGTATCTGGTAGCACACTGCTCTGCCCCGGTCTCTCTGAACCGTTCGTATCCGTCCGGGCCATCGAACCCCCACACCGATCCCCAGAGCCAGATCCGGTCACCGCCCTCGGTCTCCGCGTAGCCGAGGTCGGCCTCGAAGGGGTGAGTGACCGACGCCACCGCTACATCTCCCTCTTCACCCTCCAGCGAGCGTTCGTCACCAGTCCAGTGAAGGTCCTCGACAAGAGGATCGATACCAGAGATATCGCTGACCGCTCCGCAGAGTCCGACCATATCTGACCACCAGGTTTGAGCGACTCTATTATACATACCCTAACTACGCCACACATAGTCGTGGATATTCTCGATATTCGTAATGAAGGCGTTCGGGCGAATCGCGATGTTCCCTTGGTCAGGATTGTCGTTGGTGTCGAGCGCTCGCGGAATCCAGCTCACGTTGGTCTGTACAGGTAGTACACTGTTCAACAGAGGTTCTTGACAAGATGGAAGAAAACCTATAACTGAACAGAACGTACAATCATGACCTCCAACGAAACAGTCGACGAACCCCCTATCTTGGAAATCCATTATCGCTGAGGGTGTCAAGCCTGTCATCAGTTGAGGATTTCAACAGAGCCGCTGTTTTCAGTCGTTTGTACATCTCTGGTAGCCCCTGAGGGCTGCATGTGGTGATAGTCCCTTGTTGCTGTTCGAGTTCGGTGATTCGTGGTCACGAGGTCTGACAGTCCCCCTATCGCGTATTGACCGACGCACACGGCGCCGTATCGCTCGTGGAGAGTCCCACTGAACTGAAGCTCGCAATTGACAGTCCCCTACTGCTGTCGAGTTCAACCATGAACTCGAGTTCAGTGATACGCTGGAACACGGGCTGTCATAGAAGAGTTTCCATACTCTCTCTGTGACTGGCACCGCGCTCCATCGTGCTGGTCGGCACAGCCATGGTTGAATGCAGGGACAGGGGTTCATGCCACTACCACGCAAACCAAGATGACGGTGATCGAATACTATGGCATCCAAAGAAGAGACGGGGACCCCTGAACCGACCCTAGGAGTCCGCCAGATATTACAACGAGAACTCGTCATCGCACTCAAACAGATCAGACGGCCAGCAAGCGGATTGTTCATCGCTGGCGTCGCTGCTGGCATCAACGTGAGCGTAGGGGCCCTTCTCATGGGTATGGCAGTGACCTTTTCGGGAGGGTTCTCGTCGCCGCTCATCCAACGATTCGTTCTGGCAAACGTCGCGACGGTCGGCTTCATCGTCGTTATCATCGGCCAGACGGAGCTGTTCACTGCTCATGTTATGTTAGGGGTGCTTCCGGTCATCGACCGCCGTGCTTCGCTGGGTGATCTCGGTCGGCTGTGGGGGATAGTGTATGTCGCTAATTTGCTTGGATGTACGGGGTTTGCTGGATTTATCGCTATTGCTGGTCCAGCACTCGGAATTTTCACGCCGGCAGCAGCCAATACGCTCGTTAGCGCCCTGCTTCCGCTCTCGTGGTGGGCGATCGTGCTGAGCGGGATCATTGCAGGGTGGCTTATGGGGTTGGCAACCTGGCTCGTCGCTGCCGGCCGTGATACGGCCGGTCAAGTCCTGCTGATCTGGATGATCACGGGCATTATCGGGTTCGGCCCCTTCCATCATGCCCTTCTCGGGACGACCGAAGTACTCTCTGCGATGTTCTTGGGCCAAGGTATCACTCTCGGTGAGTTCGGCCACTTCCTCGTTTGGACAACGATCGGAAACGCCGTGGGTGGGACCGTCTTCGTTGCATTGCTCAACTACGGCCAGGCGATCAAAGCGGGCGATCCCGGGGATATCGAGGTTGATCCCGAGAGTTTAGGCAAATCGTGATCCGTTTCGGCACTGTTAATTTAGCAGAGGATACAGCGAGGACCTATACGACCGAACCAAGATCGACGAGGAGATCTCAGCGTCGACGGCACAGATGTACTTCGCGTACGTTCGTGCTTTCCTGTCCTGGTGTGTTCGAGACCAACTCCTCGAGACGAACCCAGCGGACACGACCGAGGCGATGGATCCGCTCCCTGAGGACGACGGGAAGCGCAAAACGCAGTACTGGTCAGATGACGATCGCGAGCAGCTCATCAACTACGTCACCAAGCGCGTCGACATGGCGCTCGAAGGAACGATCCGGGTCGATCGAGAGACTGCGTTCCGCGATAGAGCGATCGTCGTCATGCTCGACGGAACGGGTGCGCGTGGAGCGGAACTGTTCTCAGATCCGAAAGACGAGAAACGTGATGGCCTCCGCTGGTCTGACGTCGATTTCGAAGAGCGGTCGATCGAGGTCTATGGGAAGTCACGAGACTACGAAACCGCACCGTTTCCCGAGAGCGTTCATGATGTCCTCGAGCGATCTGTGACAGTCGGTTCGTGAGGCGACGACGACCCGCTCGGGGCGGGCGACTGTACCGAATTCGCGAAGTGAAAAGTCACAGCGGGCCGGGGCGGGCCCACGGTGAATGACGATAAGGGCGGGTGGGGAGATGGGATCGCTCTGTCGCGTGGGAGAGGTACGCGACAGTGGATATGTTCGGCGCAAGGGTTAATCAACCCAGTCACGATTCTAACAGACTCGGAATCGGCTCTTCACACCCTGTCACTTGCGGCCTCGACACGGCTACCGATCTGTTGGAATCGTTGGCGAGCAAGTTCTCCGAACGGAACTGTTCGGCGAACGACACTCGATCACGAGCGCGTCTCGTACAGGGCTCTATTCGACATTCGTTGCGGCCAGTTATCTGCCGATACCTCGCTCCGCTCGGCTTTCGGACGGAATTCTCTCGCTGAATTAGGCCTAGAACACTCCAGTGCCGACAACAGTATTACGCCACCTATCTTGATGCTCCAAGTACTGGTAATTATTGACGTTTTCACACTCTGATGGACGTACGAAAAGAAGTGGCTGTCAGGCAATAGCTTCCTCTCCGATTTCGATAGTTATCTGTCTTGACCGTCCGTAAAACACTACGCGCTACTTTCTGTCAATCCTTTACAACCAAATCCAAATTTATTTGCCTTCCAGCAGCTAGTAGTATGATATGACGATTGTTGCTTCAGTTGATGACGAAGAGAGATCGAAAGCAGTAGTGAAGGAAGCGGCGACGTTAGCCGATCGCTTTGACGAACCGCTTCACATCGTGTCCGTGTATGAAGAGTCGGAGCACGACCATCTCCTCAACGAGAAAATTAACATCGATGAAAAGGCGACGGATGAGGACAGAAAAGAAATCGCTCGAACGGTCGCCGAACGGGCTTCCGAGGGGATTTCGCGGGAGCACGAAGTGATCGGACGAACAGGAAACCCCGCTGAAGAAATCCTGAACTATGCTACCGAAGTAGATTCCCGATATCTCGTGCTGGGAGGACGGAAACGATCGCCAGTCGGCAAGGCGCTATTCGGAAGCGTCACTCAATCGATCCTTCTGGACGCGGACCGACCGGTAGTCGCGGTAATGGACAGCAATTGATCTGCTTTGCTGTGTGAGCTCCCCAGATTGTCTGTTGGCTCACCAGAAGGTATTCGACGACTCGCGATCCCCTCTGAAATGCGAGTACCGGTAGTGTCGGACCGGTGAACGTATCGGCGACCGTTTTCGGATCGTCCTCCGTTCGGAGGCGGAACGTCCCGCGTGACTGATGAATCGGAGCGTGTGTGATGACAAGCACCAAATTAACTCTGTGACCTGCTCATTCCTCAAACTGGCCTAACTAGACGGTGCCGGACAGGGTGTTTTCAAACTCTTGAATGAATTCAAGTAGATTCACAGCATCAAACGCCAACGGAAGAAGTCGATATGGTAGTATCTCCGTCAGCACGGTACATAACTAACTTAACTGATTAGTCGTCGCAGAGATTCGTCACTCGCATTTTGGGCTCAAGTACGGCCGTCTGAAAATCAGCGTCAGCGACGACGAGGTGATCACCGGTCGAACGAGCGGTAGCCGCAATCATGAGATCCCGAACGGCCATCCGTTCACCTGCTGCGAGGAGTTCGTCTTGGAGCCGAGCGGCTTCGAGCGCGAGATTCTCGTTGAACTCGAGGGCACGGACACCACTGAACCGCTGTCGTTCCGCGTTGACATCGGTTGCTCCCTGTCCAAGCGTCCCAGCCAGAACTTCGTAGACGCAAATCGACGACGTGAGATAGGGCTCGTCCTGCGATTCGACGTACTCGACGGTTTCATCGACTCCCTCAAGCATGTCGATGATAACCGACGCGTCGAGAAACGTCATTGCCCGAAGCTCTCTCGAGAGCGCTCGACGGCATCACGGGCATTATCCGCTGTGTCCGAATCCCACGCACCGATAGTGATCGGTTCCTCTTCGTTTGCCAATCGCGCTAGCAACTCGTCGAAACTCTCGTCATCGCGCTTGAGGCGATCGAGTTTTTCTTTCGTCTCGTCTGAAACGCGGATGGATGTGCTCACATGTATGCATGATGTATACATACTCTAAGTCCTTTCGGTGTACCCAGTTACGTCTCCGCTAGACCACCGCTTTCTGTGAAAGCAGAATCACTCTTCTAGAGAGGGTCAGATACCCTATCTCGGCGAAAGCATATTCCTGCGTCTGTATTGCGGAGGGGGAGGGGATACTGAAACGCTCGGGCTGGCCATTTTCTGGCTCATGAGGAAAGAACGTAGAACGACTGGCACGAGACGACCCCCATTTACAGACGAAACAAAAGCTCCGAGGCGACCGATAATCGGCAGTACAGCGTCTTCATGACGAATCGCTATTCACCCTCTGCCATCGGGCACGGAGCACGCTGGGAGATCGAGAGCGGATACAAGACCATCAAACGGTTTATGGCCGCAACGACGTCGACGGACTTCGTCCTGCGATTTTTCTACTTCGGGTTTGCGTGTCTCTTGTTTTCGCTCTGGCGATCAGTCAATCACCTCGTGCTAATGGAGGTCTTCTGGCGGACACTACCTGATGCTGGCGACGACCCCACTGCGTACGACGAACAGCTTGAAGATTCCATCTCCCGGGCTCGGTTAAATGGAGAGCCAGTCAATGTGGATATCGATCGATGCTCTTTTTCGAGGGAATGAGTGTTGAACCGGGCCACCCATTCGTTGAAGCTGTTGTCAATGCTGCGGACAGCGTGGGTATAGATTCCGAACCGGTCGGGTTCAACGCAGCGAGCGATGCGCGTTACCTCCGCCGTCTTGATATTCCCACCGTCCTTTTCGGCCCGGGTAATATTGAGGACGACGTTCATACCGTTGATGAGTCCATTAACGTTGACAATCTTATTTCGAGGCCAAAACGTACAAAAACGTCCTCAACCGAACGTTAAGCAGCTAATTATCAACGTATGATTGCAACCGTCGAGGTTCGGGCAAGAACTCACAAGTCGATCTTACGATGAAATCTCAACTCCATTCGGTTTGAATAGAGGAGACGAGATTAGTTCGACGAAACGGCTGTCATTGGTCTTCCGCTAGCCGAGTGGTTGCCTATTTCCATGACGACAAGTATCGACTACCTTCGTTGCTCCGGATGCCACGATTCGTATGAAGAGCTGCTTCGCTAGAGACTCAAAATAGGGGTAGACAGTAGACGGTTGTCGAACCCACGTAACAGTATAGTCGGGGGCATATTATTTAGAGATATTGGGACACTCTATGAGTTCAGATTCGTCGTGATGGGACGGCGGTTTCTATCAACTAGTCATATAATATATCCCAATACAATTTATATATTATATACTTTTATATTCAAGTTATAGCTAATGAGTTAAATTTATTTATGATTACTATGTAGGAAGAAATATGAAGGAGAAAAACCAAGCGGTCTCCTCAGTAGATGAGCTCACAGTCGTAGATACCGATCTTCACCTGACGGAACAGCAGGATGACATCCTGCCATACCTTGAAGAACCGTTTAACAAGGTTCTTAACGTTAACAATCAGGAAAAACGAGGACAGGTAGAGGGCGGGTACCTGAGCCAGTTGTACCCTTCCGCAGGCCACCTCACTCCGACTGATACCGGTCGAGCCGAGACCGACGACGTTCGGAGTCCCGAAGACGTTGAGCGCGCGATGGAACTACTCAATCTTGACGACGCCATCCTCACGCCTGGCCTGAATCTCCGCCTCGGGTTAGTCCACCATGACGAACTCGCGGCAGGATTCATGACAGCCTACAATAATTGGTTACTTGATACCATTCTTGATGAAGGCTATCACGGTTCGATGGTTGTCACACCCCAGAAGCCCGAGAAATCAGCCGAGGAAATCGACCGGCTAGCTAGTGAATCTCAAATAAAGGCGGTTATGATTCCTGGCGGTGGTGTCCACCCTCCGTTAGGCCGTAAGCAATATTTCCCTATCTACGAAGCTGCCGAGGACGCCGGACTCCCAGTAATGATTCATAATGCTGCGACTGGCATCGTTGGTAACTACCCTATCCAGTGGCGCGGCACGAAACGCTATATCGAGGTCCACGTTCCTTACCACTCCGCTGAACAGATGTGGCACCTATCAACCATGCTCACGAACGGCGTTCCGGTCCGGTTCCCTGCCCTTGATTTCGTCATTCAGGAGTCTGGAATTGGATGGATTCCGTACTTCATGCGGCGGTACGACAACGAGTATGGCAAAAAGCAGAACGACGCGCCCTTGCTGGAAAAGCGCCCAAGCGACTACATCCGCGACCAGTTCTTTTTCACCAGCCAACCGACTGAAGGGATCGATGATCCGGAATACCTCTGTCACACTATTCGGATGTTCGGCGGTGCCGAGAACCTCATGTTCTCAACCGACTATCCCCACTACGACTTTGACTACACTGATGCACTGCTGAGTTCACTCCGCACCGAGTTCAACGCCGATGAGATACAGAATATCTACGGCCAGACTGCTGCAAATGTATTCGACCTATGAGTGGGAAACAAAAACACTTTGTTACAACTGCAGACGACCTCAACGATGGCGAACACGTTATCGTGGACATCAGGGAGCGCGAGATAGCGGTATTCAACCTTGACGGAGACTACTACGGTCTCCTCAATTACTGTACCCATCAAGGTGGTCCTGCCTGTGAGGGGCGACTAACCGGAGAACTCGTTGAAGATGATGATGGAGAACTCCGCTACGAGCGTGATGGTGAATTCGTCTGCTGCCCTTGGCACGGCTGGGAGTTTGATATTAAGTCAGGCTATAACCTCGCTCGATCCGACGAGTATCGAGTCCCTACCTACGAGGTTGTTGAGGAGGGCGGTGACCTCTACGTGATCCTCTAATTGTAGAATGTCACAGGACACATCCAGCGCCGTTGAGGCTATTGCAGACCGAGATCCCGGAGAAGATGACGACCCCTACGATGAGATTGAAGTAGCATCTCTTCCTGATTGGTGGACGGATGCAGTTCAGGAGTTTGAGGCTTACAACCTCCGAGCGTACCGACCACCGCGGTTCGCTGACGGAACGCTCAAGCGCGCCGTCGTTAAGAAACTAGAGACGAAACTCGGAGTTTCCATCCGGTTCGTCGGCCGAGACGTCTCGTATCGGGACGACTGGGAAGTCCAAATCGACGGCGAAAAGATGACCGACATTGGCCGACACCGGAGTCCAGACGGCTACACAGTATTCGAAATTGAAGCTGACGAGTTCGTCGACAAAGTTACAGAGGCACTTGAAGAGTAATGTCTGAGAATATCCCAGGGTCTACGTTTATTGAGGGTGAGAAAGTCCGACTAAAGACTGTAGAGGAGGGCGATTTCGACTTTTTACGGAACAATATCAACGACTCTCGGATTCGACGAGCGATGCTCGGTGACGGCCCAACCAACACTAAGCAGTTACGTGACAACCACACAGAGAAACGTGATTACCAGTTTGTTATTGCCACCTCAGACTCTCGCGTCGGGTATATCTCTATCCATGAGGTGAGTTACACGCACGGCACGGCAGCTATCAGTTACTGGGTTGATCCTGAGAAGCAGGGACAGGGCCATGCAACCGAAGCTATCCAGTTACTCCTTCAGTACGCATTCGACCAGTTACGACTCCATAAGGTTCGGGCCGATGTGCGAGAGTTCAATAATTCCTCGCGTCGAGTCCTCGAAAAAATTGGGTTCAAGCACGAGGGCGTACTCCGGGAAAGTCGATACGTGGACGGTAAGTATTGGCACCGCCACCGATATGGCTTTCTAAGACACGAATGGGACTCCTCAACAGTAGAGTGTCAGGAGGTTTCGACTACCGGGGATTGGGGAGACTCACCTGATTAACCCAGCACCCAGCTTATCATTCTGGACGATACCGCCGTCGCGCTGGAGTGACTTCTTCGCATTAGTGAGCTTAGAGACGTTTCGGAGGTTATCCTCGGCGAAGTTCGCGAACGCATCGTTGTACTCAACGTTGTCTGCAAGGAGTATCGCGTTGGCTTCCATTCCTTTGGCGGCAGCATCAAACTCAAATGCCATGTGGTCAGCATCGTGGTTGGAGTCATGGAGGAATAGATCTATTGTGGTCTCAGCTGCGATTTCGGGTAGAATTTCACGGGCGTCGCCAATTCTCAGGTCCCAGTACGATTGTAAGTCATCGGGAACCGTCCAACCTGGAGTAGGATCTTCAATGTCGCTCGGCAGAATTTCGGGGTCCTTAATATCGATAGAGTGCAGTGTTCCTCCTCCGTTTACGTCGAGTGCTCGAAGCAAATACGCTGAACTCAGTCCGTCGAAGACGCCAGTTTCAACCACAGTATCAGGCGCTTGGAAACGGACGAGAACGTAGAGCACGTCCCGCCAGTTCGGTCCAAGTTCGTCGGGTCTAACGCTAGTCTCAGCTAACCCAGACTCAATAATGTCGTGGAATGTCTCATCGCCTCGAATCTCTCTGTACAGCCTTCGAACACGGTCAGGCTCAACATCAAGCAATGACGTAACGAACTTGATGCACTCCTCTTCGTCTATCTCACGCTCGAAATTATAGAAGCAGTCCGAGTATGGACTATCGTTATCCATGGGATTTAATTGTCAGTAGATTAGTTTAATCTTTCGGATAAAGATTATTAGAAATTAGTCCAGAGCTATCGATCGATTCGGTACTTTTCGACGTTGGATTCATCGACGGTTATACCGAGGCCAGGCGCCTCAGGTATTGGTAGTGTCCCGTCGGATAAATCGAAGGGTTCTTCGATAATGTGCTCATCCCAAGCGTAGTAGACACTGTCCGGTGGCAGGTTAATTGCGGGTGTAGTGGCGACGAGATGAGCCAGCGCTGCGGACTTTATGCCAAGATCAAACGCACAGTGGTGGGACAGAGAGATTCCAGCATCGTCGGCGATGCCTGCAAGTCGCTTAGCGGCCTGCAATCCACCCGCGGGAACCATATCGATAACGCCCGCGTCAATGGCGTCTCGCTTGATGAGCTCGAGCAGATTGTGTCGGAAATACATATCCTCGTTGGCAGCGATAGGTGTCTGGAGTCGCTCACGTAGGCGCTTGAATGACCCGAAGTTGTCGATACGCATCGGCTGTTCGAGGTACTGGAGGTAAATTCCCTCGTCTTCGAGTGAGGCAGCGACCCTGACGGCCTCCTCGGTGGTCCAGCCCTCATTAGGGTCAAGTCGGAACTCTAGTTGGCCGTCGACCTCATCGTGCATTGCCACGATGCGTTCGATGTCCTGTCGCCAGTCGCGGCCTGCTTTGGTCTTGAGTACGTCGAACCCATGTTCGAGGGCTATACGGGCGTGTTCGCGAGACTCCGCCGGTTCAAGTACGCCAAGGCAAAACGAGACATCGACCTTCTCGCGGACCTTTCCACCAAGGAGCTTGTAGAGGGGTTGTTCGAGGTACTGACCCCACGCGTCCCACATTGCCATCTCGACGCCACCGAGGAAGGGATCAATGTCGAAGTATTGGAACGAGTCGAATCGCTCGGGAAGTAACTCAACGGCCGAAACGGGTTCATCGATGAGTTTGTCTGCAATATCAGTCTCGATGATCGCCTTTGTAGAGTCAGTCGAGAGGGTCGAGCGCATTTCACCCCACCCGGTGATATCGCTATCGGTGTCGAGTCGAATGAGGACTCGCTCCATGTCGTAGAACTCAGTGTACGTTGTCACGTAGGGTGCGATGCCGAGTGATTCTGAGAGGGGACATATGTCTAGCCGAACTGGTATCGCTTCGATTTCGGTTATTTTGGGCATTTCATATCTAATAGTTATCTTCTATGACTTTAGTTTATTGATTCAAAACTAGGTTATAATATGTTTATATCTTCTAGTTGCCTTCATCAGCTCTACTCATCAAATCTTGGCTGCTTTTTTGCTCTCATTTTACTGCTGGTCTTAACGATGGGATTTTTGGAGGGCTTATGAGATAGTTCTAAACAGGAGAACGGCCGCAACCCCACAAACGAGTGCAACAAGCACGTTCTCCGTTCGCCACATCACTAATAGCACGACGGCAGCAGCACTCCATTCCGCAGGACCAGCACTAGTCAGTTCAGGGCCAAGAATTGAGATAATAATCGCACCCGGTAACACCTCAAGTCCAGCTTCAGTCCGGTCTGAAACATTAATATGACCCAGAAGCCAGAGTCCGCCAGCCTTTGTCACGTAGGTAGCTGCACTCATCCCGATGATGACAGCAACAACTAACGGATCAAATTGGACGCTACTCATCAAAGCGAATCACCTCAACGAGACTACCGGCCACGCCTCCAAAGAGAATGTACCAACGCCCAGGCAGAAAATGCGCACCGAGAACAGCGATACTGAAGGCAGTTATCCAAGGCAGAAAACTTGACTTCCCCTCCCAAAGCCCGACAGCAATCGCAAGAAAGACCGCTGTAAGAACGAAATCAAGTCCATACTGGGCTGGCTCTCCTATCACACCGCCAGCTATCGCACCGAGAACCGTTGCAACGATCCAAAACGACCAGATTGCGAGCCCGCTTCCGAGAAGATACGCACCCTGATGGCTCCCCGATTTGAGCTTCCCCATAGTAAGTGCCCAATTCTCGTCTGCCGTGAAGAAGACGCTTCCATACGCTTTCAACGGAGAAAGCTGGCTGAACCAGGGACGTAACGCTGCACCCATCAGCACGTAACGTAAATTAACGATAAACGTCGTGCCAATAACAGTAAGTATTGGAATTGGTGTTTCCCATAGCTTGATTGCGATTAACTGAGCTGCTCCTGCAAGAACGGTTGCGCTCATAAATGCTGCTTCTGCAACACTTAATCCGGCTTGACGGGAGAGGACTCCAAAGACGATACCATATCCAGCCACGCCGAGGGCGATCGGCACACATTCAATGTAGCCATCTCGCACACCACTAAGTGAAAATTCCACAGTAGGACCTTCCGGTTCCTCTGATTGGTGTGCTGAATCAGCAGATCCAGTGCTCATCTATTCCCTCCATGATTCACACCACTTGCATTTAGTTGAAACTAGCATAGTTGCATGTTAGGTACGGGCCTATCTAAAAGTTCGGAGAAATTTATTTCTCCTCAACTGCTAGTTCTTCGTGGTTAAGGACTACATCTTCAGATACGATCCTCTGTATGAATGTTTGACCACGATTCGTCAGCGTGTATTCTCCATCTTGGGTACAAACGAAGGGTTTTAGTTTACGGAGGTGATAATTGAATTTCCCCTTATCATCAACTGATATCGATTCTCGAAGCCCTGTGTAAGAGAGTGATTCGGATTGTTCATGAAGTGCGACGAGAATTTCCAATCGGGTAGTATTCGATAGAACCTCGAATACGTTGGTTGCGTGCTCGATTTCTGAGCCTTCAAAAGAAGGAGACTGATGGGTCTCTTTATCTCCATACTGATTACCAGGCCAGATCCAACTGGGTATTGCCATCGTCAAATTTTTTGTGCAGCTCTTATAAAATATACCCGAAGTTTAGCAGATTAGAATACTACATTAGAAAACGGACCACCCCTCCAGATATATACACTGGCCTCACTGGGAGTAGTCTGTAAGGGGTTGTGATGCACAGAAGACTCAAAAGGTATCTTTGAGTGGCGAGTGAACTCGCGAAATCCGGAACTACAGGTCTGGAGGCTGGATTGTCCTTCGATTGTTCACTTCAGCACGCTCGGTGGCGTCCAATGAAGAGAGATCGTCTATCGATATGACGGGTTGGACTCTTGCCGACGATGCAGACCATACCTTCTACTTCTCATCAGGGTTCACGCTTGAATCAGGTGAGTCCGAACCATCTACAGCGGGAGCGGGTCGAACTCTGATACAGAACTATACTGGGGCTCTGTTCGTAGGTGCTCGAGACCGTCACTGATGAGTTATCGAAAGACTCGGTGCTTGCGTCGGATTTGAAAATGAAACAGGAGCTGGTCGACGAACATCTTGGCGACCGGTACGACTACATGCTGTTCGACGTGCCGGGCTCGCGAAACAAGCTCACGAACAACGCAGTCGTCGCCGCACCGAATGCGATCCTCCCGTTGATGCCTGTTCCGGAGGCGCTGAACGGACTTCGAGAGACTGCGACGCGGCTGGTCGCGCCGATCCGAGGCCAGCTCGGGGAGTTCGAAATTCTTGCGACCGTTCCCAACGACCTGAGCGCTCATATCGATCACCAGACGAAAGACCGGAAGCTACTCGAGGCGATGAACACTCAGGAGAGCTTCGCGAGTTACCTGTTGGCCGGCCGTGACGGCGTGGAGCCACAACAGGGGTCGCTCCCCGACGGCTACGATCTTGAGTCCGTGCTCGATGACCATGTTCCGCCGTTCGCGAGGATCCGACCCGACGAATGGGAGGCGATCGACGCCGGCGAGATGACGCCGCCGAAGCCACCGATTCGACACACGGGCGCGGTCGGCGACGCCTACGAACACCGCCAACCGCTGACGGCTTACCAGCCGGAGAATCCACAACTCGAGCACTTCAGCGCAGTTGCTGATATCATCGAACAGGGAGGGGTCACACAATGACGGACTTCAACCTCGGTGAACCAGCGCCCGACGCCGACGACGAACCGGAAGAAGAACAGCCCGACGAGACCACAGACACAGAACCCAATACTGAAACGATGGATGAGCCGGAGAGCAAACACTCCGAGGACGTTGGCCCAGATCCGTCAGAGGTCGATATGCCTGGGGACGACGACGCCGAGGACGAACCCGATCCGACTGAGACAGGGCCGGCGTTCCCCTACAGCGAAGTCAAACAGAGCCCGCTGTACGCTCGCGAGGAAACCTGGACCGAGTTCGAGGACGAACTGGACTTCACCGTCACACCAAAACTCCGTCGAAATGGGAATTCGGGATGACGAACTCCGTGAAGTCCATGATGTTGCTCTCGAGATTGTTATAGACAACATCGATGAGATCCCGGAGCGTCTCGCGGAGAAACGACGAGAGTCGTAGTAGAAACAAATATCTGAACAATATGGGCGCTTGGTACGCTGATACCCAACTCGAGACGCCGCTGGATCAACTCGTCACACTGCTGATATGGTTGCTAGTACTGAGTCCATCACGCCCGCGATTCAGGGACCGATTCCTGAAGAGTTGGGCCATTGCGGGCTCGAGGCGACGGACCTTCGGTAGCCGACACGCTGATTCTACCCACGCCGAAGACTTTCACCGTCTGCAACTAGTCCGAAAACCTATCAATCAATCTGGTGGCGTTCTACACGGCCGGTCGCACGGTCCGGCCGACAGGGAAGACAGGACCGTTCACTCTCTCGCCTGTCCCTGTCCGGTGGACTGACGATTCTCGAGTACCTCCACTCGCGCATGTCCCAGTCCCGAACCCAACGCTTCCGTGGCCGATCGCCGCCCGACCGCGAGCCCGGCTGGCAGGTCTCGACCGTTGCTCGCCGATCGACGAACAAATCCGGGGCGGCGGTCTGTGCCGTCACGGGTGCGACCGTCGCGCTCGAGGAGACTTACTATTTCGTCACGTTGCGCAAGCCCACCAACTCGCCGGTTCGACCGCCGGAGTATGATCATCTGGTCGTTCGCGAGGGCGCGCTCGACGAGCTGGATGAGTGGCTCGAGGGTAGCTAACTTCACTTTCACTTTCACCTCGGCACGACAACTCTTTTCTCCTTCGTGTACCTTTCAACAGTAATGATCGATATAGAGGTAGACAGTATGGATATTGATACGGACGGAATGTTAGAAGAACTCGCAGACGCCTACGCAGACCAGATCGAACAAGGTGGTATCGATTGTCCCTCTGATGGTTGTGACAGTGAGGCCTTTAATGCAGAGTTATGGACGACCGATGCTGGCGGGCTTGAGGGAGCCGCTGTATGTCGCGAATGCAATTCTCGGATAGACCTGGATCTCGAGGATTCTGACGTAAAAGAGGGTCTGAAAGAAATAGAAGACTCGCTCAGCAACATATTCTGATGGTTGCAGTTGAGACTATCGTAACTAGTGCAGGCGTATCGTTAGTGGTATCTCTTGCAGCCTTTGAGTACCGTCACCGGAGAGAACGCAGCTACGAAGACCGACAAGAGATTGAGTCATGGTATGCAGAAACAGCCGAACTGGCACGACAAGTGCAACAAACTTGGCGTAGAAAGTATAAACGCCCCTCCGAAAATGGCGCATTTGCTGACTTTGACGAAATAAAGAAGGAGATGAATCTCTATGCAAGCCAGTTGTCTTCCCACGCTAGCGGAAGTGCAGATCTAGAGGTTGACCAATCTGTGGTTGATGATTTAGAAGAAACAGCAGACTACTGCCGTGATCTCTATGATACGAGAATCAGCGTTGGTAGTGGTGCTGAGGAATTTGACGAGGTTGGTGAGAAGGTAGTCGGGAAGGCAGAAGAACTTCAAGAAGAAGCCCTTAAGCATATTTCTTAGCACGAGCAGCGAGTCAGCGTAGTCGAAAGACCCGAACCGCCCCGTTGCTTTTCGAAACCTTTGGTTTCAGACGACTCACTTCTCGAGTCGAATCTTGAGCTTCGGCCGCTGTTCTATATAGCGATATACAATTTAGATGGTTCTATTTTCAGGGTAGAAGACTCGGGAGTCCCGTGAACGCCCGATAGAAGCGTTTCGGAGAGTACTTGTCTAAATACCAGTTTAACCAAGGGACTTTACTAGGGTCGATACTGTACCCCACATACGAATGTCTACTCCCAGCGAGAAACGGGCTCACTCCCAGGAGAAGACCGTCCAAGATGCGGTCGAACGCTACCTCACGTACAAGATCCAAGCTGAAGGGTCACGGACGACGATGCGCTCGCCGCTGATGGGGTTCGCCGAGTTCTGTCGAGACGAACTCAGCATCGAGGACATTAGAGATCTCGAGCCGGCGCACATTCGGCGATACAGCGAGGACCTATACGACCGAACCAAGATCGACGAGGAGATCTCGGCGTCGACGGCACAGACGTACTTCGCATACGTCCGTGCTTTTCTGTCCTGGTGCGTTCGAGACCAACTCCTCGAGACGAACCCAGCGGACACAACCGAGGCGATGGATCCGCTCCCCGAAGACGATGGGAAGCGGAAAACGCAGTACTGGTCGGAAGACGAGCGCGAGCAACTCATCAACTACGTCACGAAGCGCGTCGACATGGCGCTCGAAGGAACCATCCGCGTCGATCGGAAGACTGCGTTCCGCGACCGAGCGATCGTCGTCATGCTCGATGGAACGGGGGCGCGTGGAGCGGAACTGTTCTCGGATCCAAAGGACGAGAAACGTGATGGTCTCCGCTGGTCAGATGTCGACTTCGAAGAGCGGTCGATCGAGGTCTATGGGAAGTCACGAGACTATGAAACTGCACCGTTCCCCGAGAGCGTTCATGATGTCCTCGAGCGATGGCGCGGACTCCTTGATCCACCGACCGAGGAGTGGCCTGTTTTCCCGACCGGCCACTATCAGTCGAAACGCGAGGTACTCGTCGAATCGATCGGTGAGGAGACGGTTTCTGCAGCACTCGAGGGTAGGGGTGGCGTGGGGAAAACTGAGGTCCTTGACCGACTACACCGTGAGCATGAGGTCCCACCGCCGTCGATCTCCAAAGAGGGAGTTCGGCGGTTGATGAAACGCCTCACGGAAGAGGCGGGTATCGAACCGGACGGCGATTACGACTATCTCACATTACATGGCGCACGACGAGCGCTCGGTCGTGATCTGTACGCGAGTGGCTTGTCCGAAAAGGCGCAAGAAGCTCTCCGCCACCAATCGATCGAGACAACACACGAAGCGTATTCGGATACTAAGATGAAGGACGTCTCCGACAGTATCGACGAAGTACGTGACTGATCTGGCCTACGAATTATGCGGTAGCAGTATGAGAGTCGAGTAAATTCTTTGCCATCTCCCAAAACTCGGCATCTGATATCGCTTTTTCGCCGTCATTGTCTCAGCGATCTCCCGGCGCTGTTCCCAAGTCAGGTCGTCGCGCTCGAGGACGTGCCGAGCTGCGGAGATGAGCGTGTCGACATCTTCCTACGTGAACGCGACGGCGTTGCTTCGGTTACAGTCGTAGAACTGGGCGGCTTTCTGGATCGCGTTGAATTGCTATTCGTTCCCGTCGTCGGTTCGAATGCGAATCGATCCAGGTGTCTCGTTGTGAGCCATGGCCGTGAACACGACCCGCTATTCCTCGTTTTTTCGGTTCACTCGAGCGGGTTCCGTTTATAAAGAGGAGCGCCTGATCCAGTCCGATTGGCGCGGGGGTCGGGAGGAGCTCCGCGGCGGCCTACGAGATCTGAACACGACTGCTACTCGGCTCGTGTTCGTATCGGGGAAATCGCTCTTTGCGACGTGCAACCGCAGAAAAGAGGAGCTAAAAGAAAGAACACAGGTTCATCTAGTCTGAGAAATCCTGGATGCTATTCGTTGTGAATTGTTTACCATCTCTAATATCTCAGATATTTCTTTTCTCTCATATACGAGAGATCTATTTGCATGCATAACTCTATTCCTAATATTGTTTATACTATGTAGGGTTTCAACATCACTTTTGGACTCAAATCCGCACTCTTCAACAAAATCGCTATCCGAACTCTGAATGACCTGCATCATTTCTAACAAGTTCATGTGCTCTGAGACATGCATATCAAGCCCATTGATTTGATCCTTTCTCCACCTTCCAATTGTAACAGGCCGCAAGTGTTTTAAAACCGTATTCGAATCAGGATATTCTGATTCGATTTTCTCCCCTAATGACGCAGAGAGTTCCGATATCACCTTATACAGCATTTGTTTCACTCCCCTTTTATTAATATCAACGAGAGTGATGATTCCGTATTGGTTGTCATATTCATATGTTAATTCGTTACTCGCAATATCTGGATATTCTTCTCGTAGTTCGTGTACTGTGAGTGGCTCTTTTTCTGAGAAGTATTCTTTAATTTCTTCATCTGAGAGTATTTCTCCTTCAATCTTCATGTGGATTTTTTCATGATGTTTTTCGACCATCCTCACTTGTGTGACATCTTTATTTTCCCCCGTATCATAGACATAGAATTCCTCATCACCTAGGAAGTCTATGAGTAAGAAAGGATACTCTTGCATTTTCCTAAGTACTTCCATCAGGTGTGTATCCTCTTCGATAATTTGGTCTTGATCTATATCTTTAATCCACCCCTGTTCAGTGTTGTAGTATTTCTCTGAAGAGGGGATTGGTATATATGTATAATTTCGTGATTCATAATGTCCAATCTGACTCTCGTATGTATCTAAGGTTTCAATGTCTGCTGGGTGAGTGCTGATTTCTGCTGCAGTGTGCAAATGACTTTCAATATCCATACAGAGCAGTTATGCTGCCCTATACAAAATTCTGTATCTCTGGTTGATCGGCTATCCTCTGTTTTGTATGCTTCAACTGGAGTTCTGCGTGCGGAGGTAGGGCAGGGCACTGTAGTTTTTTTAGTGACCTTCCCGGTAGTGCGAAGATTTATTCGACTCACCTGCTTTACTACGGTCCTAACGACCTATCTTACCTCTATCTACGAATTCAACTGAGCTGTGACACATAGAAGTTGAGCTTATGGAATAGTAACACTAGCAACTGCCAGTGCTGTCCAGATAACTGCCAAAATCGAAGTAGCAGTCTGACTTCTTTTTTGAGAGATAGCAGCTATTGATGACCGTAACTGAACATGATCTAGACCCGCTCTTGGTTGCCACTGATTGTAGAACACAGGTTCCTCATCACCGTTCTCATACCGCACTGATAGAAGATAATTGGTAGCTATCCCATATTGCATTGAGTATTCTTCAAAATAGCTGGCAAAATATTCAGGAGTACCCTTGTAATACCTAATCTCCTCGATCTCGTCAGAAACTCCAGTAAGCCATTGACTGCGTTCGACTGCCTCCTTCTGAATTGCCTCTGAGATCTGCTTAAATCCATCATCCCTCTCACTGATACTACAGTACGTTATGTTTCCTCCATTATGACCATCGTTAAGACTACTAACGAGTTCAATAGATCGATTATCCTTATGTAGATCGGTCAGTTCCTCAATTTCTTTCAAATTATCCAGTTCATCAATCCCTTTCTCCGCTTGCTTAGAGTAGTAGCTAGGATAGAACAATGGAATCAGAGTCACAAGCAGAGCAAAGAAGACATTGAAAATTTGGATGACTGGATAAATCCAGACTAGTTGAGCTACCAAGTCAGCTGAGTAAACCTGGAAATTCACAATCATAGATACCAACTCTAACTATAGCTATGTTCCATATATAGCTTAAAAATACGGCTTCGCACGTTGGGTGTTGTACGCTTCATGGGAAACAGATAACCATCAGATTGGATTGGACTTTATCAGTCTGATTCTGTAAACCTCGACTGAAAATCAATCGTCGTCACTAGTCGGCGCACCGAGGATCCAACACTTCGCTCGTTTCCACACAGGTGCCGACTCTCGCTGCTGACGCGCGCTGGATCTCTTGCTCCTCCTCAACATATCGGACAAGCTCCTGCCTCCCTTGCCGGTCCTCGATTAGCGTCCGCTTCTCGTTCTGCAGCCGTTCGACCTCTTGCTGCAGCTCCTTAACGCGCTGCTGCAGCTCTGCATCACGCTGCTGATCGTCTGCTGCAATCTCGATGCAGTGGCGCACCGCTGCTGCAGTGCTGTCGATGTCATCACGTTCCTCGAGGTCGGCGAGGTAGTTTTCGTGACTCTTCTCAGCCGTGAACGTGATGCGAGACATCTGCAGAGCTGATGCACCCCTGCAGCAAAAAGGTTCGATAGTGGATTGCTCGTAGTGGTCACCGTTGGGGTTCGGCGTAGTCGACTCGGTCATAGAGACGCTTGTTTCTGGACTCTATGATCCAGTGTTGCAATGATCGTTCTGTTAAGGGCTACAACAGAGAAAATCTGGAGTTATGGAGGACTCCACTTCCATGACGGGCCTCACCATCCACGAGAATCAGTATGATCCAATCACGCGCTTTCGGAGCATCATAGAAATCGTCTCAGCGTTGATTGCGTCCACTTCTACGATGAATTGGCCGATAAGTAGGTATACGAATGGGCGAAGTGGGAGGGGATCGTTAGCGGTCGCTGTCGGCATCTCAAGCGTCTTCTCGTGAGCAGGGCAGTCAACAGCAGAGTTCAAATGCATGTGGTGAGTTCCTCTCTACAGCGTCTAAACAGGGCCAAATGTTATTGTTTTATCTATCGAAACGCCAAGCAGAGAAATCACTAGGATCTTTACCATTATCCAGCATTTCTTTTCCCCCGGTTAAACAATTCTATAGTATGTTGTTGCCAATCCTCCAGTTCTTCTTTATCAAGTTCGTCCAACCGATCCTCTAATTCGGAGAGTTCGAAGAAGGGTTCGAGTCTCTGCGGATCAAAAAACTGTTGTTTACCGCTTTCAGCCATGGAAGCATACCTTCCTTCACTAACATATTGATTAAGAAAGAGCAGTAGATCATCTGTCTCTTGTGTATTCTGTTGAACCCATTTAACCGGTTTCTCTGAATCAGACCATTCCATCCATCTTGCGAGAACAACATCCAGATTCGGGGTCTCCAGTAGGTCGCCCTCTTCATCGGTTTCCTCAATCTTCTTAACTACAACCGATGTAAGTTCTTCAAGCTGATCGTAGTTCAGCAAACGCTCTTCCTCATCAACACCCTCACCACCCATCTCACCATGCTCTTGGTACAGAATACCGGTAATAAGACTCGATACATAAGGAGAATTTCCTACCTGAACGCTCTGTTTGAGCAGTGATAACCGTTCTTCCCGGTCCTCCATCTCTCTAAGTATACTCCAAACGATCGAGTTGATCCGGTTCCGAGTACCACCATCCATAATGCTCTTAGACGGATCTACAGCACACAGCTCATCTCCAATGAGGAACAACGCTTTCATCGCTCCCTCGAATTGTTCCTCTGAAAGCTCATCTGTATAGTCCGTGAACCGGTTCAGAAGCCGGTTTGCCTTGGACCGGCCATTTTTCCCTTCCTCTGTCGATAACCGTTTGAGCTCCTCAACGAACGCCTCTGAGTCCTCGGAAACTGAAAGCACTGATTCAATTTCAGTGGTAGTAAGCTCTCCTCGAGGCACGGTCTGGCGGAAGTAGAATGGAAAGATCTCGGGATGACAGATCCGTTTCCGTTTGCGAAACGTATTGTAGTCTTCACTGTACCGTGATCCCATAGGCGAGGATCCGGTATCGAAGCGAGGAAAGAGATACGTTAGAATAGCTTCCACTCTTTCGCGGTCGATATCTCCTGAAACATTCTCTTCCAAAAACTCGGTATAGTCATCTTCGTCCCGTAATCGGCGTGTTCTCCCTTTGTTGGTGAACTCTTCTGGATGTTCACGGATATACTCGTAAACATCAATGTAGAAGATCCGTAGTGTCTCAACTCCAACCAGGTCAATGAAATTCACTTCATCTTCAAGTTTTTTGAATGAAGATCGTATTGAATTTGATAGTCTGACAGCATCCCTCGGAGTATTCAAAGTGGGCAGGATACCATCTCCGTAGACGTTCTGCCAGTGATGCTCGTCGATCTCGAGTTCTCTGTCTCCAATTATCTGTAGAAGTCGATCTATGAAAAATTGATCAAGTGAACCCTCTTCAGGAACAGGAAGATGCTGTGGCAACTGGATAATCTTGTCCAGATACTCTTCACCGTCTTGAACTACTTCTTCTCTTTCCAGTGCATTAGTGACGACCTCGTGATCGAACGCTAAGATATAGGTTACATTTGGGAAATCGGCTACGCTTTTCACAAGCCGGAACATCTGCGCCATCTCATCCTCGGTCAATCGATCAATATCATCGAGAAAGACAACAATCCGACGGTCTGTTTTCTCAAGCGTATCTGAAATATCCTGTTTTAGCTCTTCGACATCACTGGGGGTCGGATCCAGTCTCTGGGCTAAATACTGAAGGACTCTCTGAGAAGGAACCCCTGTAACCGCCGACAAAGGGACAGTCGAGAGTGCAGAAGAGAAGTTGGACAGTTGGGTCCTAACTTTGTCGAATCCGTCCTCATGTTTTAATCCCGACTCTAACTGAGCGAAGAATCGTTCTAGCAGATCCGCTTGTCCGGAAAACCACCAGGGATTGAACCGGATTACAGCTGGCGATTCTTGACTCTGCTCGAGATAGTACTCAATAAAGTTGAGTGCTGTACTTTTCCCCGATCCCCAAGGACCGTAAATTCCTATAATGAATTCTTCTCCAGGGACTTCTGAAGTGATCGAGTCTGCGATATCCTTAGCAAACTCGTCGTATCCCAACTGATCTTCTTCCGGTTTTTCTAGTGATGAATCGGGGAGAAGTCGCGGTTCATCTGAATTAGTTGCCATAAAACAATGATAGACATGACACACTCCTTAGTCTTCCGATCACAGATATCATCAGTGATCTTTCCTATTTAAATGAGACGTTGAAGATATGATTCTATCGCCTTAAAGCAGGGGGTAGCACTGGTGGTGAGCCGACTTAGTCGCCTCTGAGTGCCGATTCTACCGAGAATAGAGGAAAAGACGACGTCCGATCCAATCACCAGTACAGCGATGGACGTTAGCTCTGTATACGAACCTCGTAGTCTGTGACGCGGTCTTCAATCTCAGCAACCCCGTTGTAAAGGAAGTCGTTGCTGAATTCCCACGTCTCCCCAGCACCAAGCTCCGTCACGTTCGTCATCCCTCTCCACAGAAGATTCCCGTTTTCAGCGTAGAAATGTGGATTCGCCTCTACGTAATCAATCGACGCATCACTCGTGTTCTCAACAGTACCGGTGATTTTCACGTTCCCCGTAGTATCCAATGATGAATCGACGAGTTCAGCACTGGGAACGCCGTAGCTCGGAGTGGTTCCGGAGTCGTGCGACGCGTCGAAATCGTAATCTGACGGAGACCCATCACCGAAGTATTCAATGAACACCTCCCATGTATCTCCTGCTGGGACACCAATCAGAGACGAAGTTTCGACGCCGAGTTCTTCGCCGCTATCGTCATAGAAGACGGCTTCTCCTTCGACAAAACCACTAACGGCGTCACCGCTATTTTCGATCCACCCATGCGCATACACTCTGTCATCGTACTCCCCTTCGTACGTTACCAGTTCGTGGTTCGTGATCTCGATACTCGGTTCGCCGGTATTCTCTGATTCCCCTTCGGAATCGTTGTTCCCTTCTTCATTATTGGATGTCGAGGAATTGTTGTTGGGGTCGTTATTCCCGTTAGCCCCCTCATCATCCGAGTCTGAATCACCGATACACCCGGCGATTAGACTCGTGGCCCCGAGAGCGATGAATTGCCTGCGGTCGAATTTCATACAGACAAATGCGTGACAATGCAGAAAAGAGTTCCTAAAATCGATGATTTCGCGCCAGATTTTTGTGCCGTTTAGAATTATGAAATTGCTAGTTTGCAGGAGAACTATAATGTGCTAGTCTAGAGTTGACTACAAGCCAGAAGTTTCACAGCTGATGCCACAACTCCACCATCTCTCATTCCTGCGGTTTTTAAAGGACCCAATACTGGCCTCAAGATTGCTTGTTATTGAGAGAGGTCCTTTCACGGCTGCCGTTGCTGTCTTATCTGTAAGCCGTTGTGATTGGCAATCGTGTCATCGTGTTTACGACGCCGATCTGGCGCTGCGCTAGGAGGCAAATTCGCCTTGTGAGCGTCTCTTCAATGAATTATTCATCTGGCAACTCTTCAGGAACTACTTCATATATTCCGTGACCAAGTGGCTTAACGATATTGTCTTGCTTCAGCCGCCCAAGACGCTCGCGAATATATTGCGAGGAATATCCCGTCTCTTCAGCAATTAATGGTGCATTCGCTCTCCCTTCGCGAAGCACGTCTACAATTGCCCAGTCAGCATCTCGCATGTCGTCTGCATCCATAGGTTGAGTTGCCCTACTCATTGGTGTCTGATAAGTGGGCGGCAATCGCCAAAAACCTATGGGTGGCAACCTACGATCAATATGTTTAATAGGGTTGCCGAAATAACACAGAATAGAGACCGAGGGTTGCCAGGAAAAATCTTGGCCGGCTGCGCCAACAGCCGACCTCGGTCTGGAGCAACAGACCAATGTCAATTCAACCACGCACAACCGAAACGGTTTCGGCTCACAGTCGCACCGACCCCCGACCAGACTACATTCTCGTCGGCATCGACACGGAGGGCGCACACCACGTCTACCGCACCACAGACGAAACCATCCACGTCATCCACACCACAGAACGCACCTACCGCTACGACCTCACCACCTGCGACCAGGACATCGATGACTGGATCAAGTACGTCCAAGCCGAACGCGGCTTTACAACTCAACACCTCTACTCGAGTCTCACGAACTCATTCGTCGACGCACTCGAGGGTGACGACCAATGAAGGTCGTCACCACCCCCACCCAACTCCTCGAGGGGTTCCCGGTCGGTGCCCACGACACCACCACGTGCCAACACTGTGAGTACCGACTGTACGAAGGCGACCGCGTGACCATCCTTGCCTCCCGTCCAGCCGACACCGACCACTGGGCGATCCATCGCCCCTACTGCGTGGCCTGCAGTCCCGACACCATCACAGAGCCAACCCTTGGCTGTACGGAACTCCTCGCCGAGTGCAGGCTCGGCACCCGCGCTGATCTGCCCACCCAGCAGACACGATTCGTCGCTCTCGAGCCCGAGATCCACGACTCGAGTCCACCCTCCAACAGGGCTGCCGAACCAGAGGCGATCCCCATCCCGAATCGGTGAGCCTCTAACACGCACTCGCGCCGACAGCCGGTGAGCCACTGCACTCGGCTGTCCGCACTCTCTGCACTCGCTTCCAGGACTCGATGGCACGCCACTCCAGTCGCCAGTCAGCACGCCCTCAGCTCGCACTCGAGGAGAGTCCACCGTGACCGACGCGGGACTCACACCGACCCAGCAGCCGCCGCTGTCCCCACAGGCCACCCTCGAGATCGACACCGATCCTGTCTCGGAGCTGTGGGACCAGCTATTCGCCCAGCAGTCGCTCCGAGACCAGTTCATCCGTGCCGTCCGTCGGTTCGCTGACGGCCGGACTGTCCCTGAGTGTTACGACGCGCTCGAGGAGCAGAATGTCCCCTACTGGTTGCGCTCCCGGATCCTCGAGGTCGCACGTGGTAATCAGCGCGAGGCTTGGCGACTGGCCGCCGACCTCGTCCCGAAGCTCGGACAGGGCCATGCAAGTCTCGAGGATCTGTTCGCGACCGCCCAATTCTTCGCTGCCCACGTCCCCGACGACCACCCACCAACGCTCGCAGTCACTATCGACCGCGAATTTGAGGACGCCCCACGACGGAAACGAGAGTCGATCTGTCGACTGCTCGCCGTCCTCGCGACTGGCTTCGACGTCCGCGTTGTCGCCACTGGGAGAACCCACCACTGGCTCGCTCGAGAGCATCGCGCAGACCTCCCCGGCGTGAGCGAATGGCGAGAGACACACCACCCTGCTGAGGACCACGTCGACGACGCCCTCGAGACGCTGGATCCGGACGGTCGAAAAGTCGAACTTCTCCGGCAACTCGCCGACGAACCCGCTGAAACACTCTCTCGACACGCGTTGCGGGCGATGCACGACGTCGATCGGAGTCGGATCTCCCAGCTCTTGGTCTCCGAGACGAACTCGCTCACTGAGCTTGGACTGGTCGCTGAGTTTGGTCCCGCCGATGATCGGACTGTCGAGTTGCTCGAGGCCGGCCGACAGCTACTCGCCACGCTCGATGCTCAGATCGGCCGTCAGCAGGAACTGACCGAGGCCGTGAGCGACACCGGAACATCCTCCCAACAGTGCCGTGTAACCCCGCGCACACGAGGGGAGGGGTGCGACCACACCAGCGAGGACAGCAACCCCTACCGAACGGCCTACCTCGACCGTCCAGGACATGCCGCCGCCGCTGGCTGTGGAGAGAACGGCGGGATCACTCTTGTTGAGGCCCCGTTCGAGGACCGTACGGACGGTCCTGATCATACTCGATACGTGAGTTTCGACGCTGATCGCGAGGAAGCCATCGTTGCCGTTCGGGCAAGTGGGCCCCTGCAGTATGTGGTGAGTCTCGCGACAGCGTTAGCCTCGCCGCGATTGCTCAACCGAGTGCTCACCGACAACCGTCTCGAGTCACTGGAAGACCCGCCGGCAATCTTGCGGGACGCTCGTTGTATTGGCGTCCTTTCCGACGAAGCGCTCGAGGATCCAGAGACGCTCCGTGAGGCGTTCATCGAGTGGGGGACTGACCTCGAGGATCTCACCGCGAAACTCGCAGCCGGCGACTATGAAGATCGCGACCGCTTCCGTGGATCGATCATGCGCTCAGCCCATGGCCTTGCTGGTTCGATTGTGCATCTGTTCGATGCTCTCGAAATCGATATCGTTCGAGAGCTTCGCGTCCCGTCGGGACTCGAGACCGATTCGCTAGACGAACTCGCAACCTCGATCAGTATTTCGGCTGCGATTCAGGGGAAATACGGTGTGTTTGCCTCATACCGACAACTGTTCGAGTCCCGCGAGGAAAAGCGTCGCACCGCACTCACACCGACTGTTGATGCAGATGACCCGTTAGGGACGCTCATTGGCTCTGTCGTCGTTCGTGGTGAGGATGTCCACCGTCTTCACCCATCTCTGGAGGAAGCACTCGAGAGGCCAGCAGCGGTCGCTGATGACGCTCCCGAATTCGCTGTCCACGTCTCCCTCTCGACGGTCGATCGAACGGGCTACGCGAGGGCTGCAACGCGGATCCTGCAGGCCAAAAATCTCCGACCGACTCGAGACGCTGTCTCGCTGCTTCACGCAGTGACCTCCTCACCGTACACCACTGCCCAAGCACTCCAGCAACTCGCCACCGAAGACGACAGCCGAGAGCTCCGACCGGACGAACTCCGCTACGCGTTGGGAACGCTCGAGTCCGAACAGTTGCTCTCCGATCTCCCACCGACAGTTGGCCGACTCGTTCAGATGCTTCTCACAGCCGAAACCCGCCTGTCACAGCGTGACCTCGCCAACCGAGCAGGCGTCTCAGCACGGTCCATCCGGACCTATCACAACCGGCTCAAGGCGTTCGATCTCATTCGGGTTGACGAGAACGGGTATCGTCTCGCACTATCGTTCCAGACTACTTCCGAACGCCGCGATCCCGTTGTTCCAGCAGTCCTCAAAGAGAACCAGACGCTCCTCGATGCCGCCGATGCATTTCTCGAGACACTCCTCCCGCCAGCGCGATACGGTGATCCTGACGGCCGACTTGGTAGCGTACTGTTCTGGCCGCCGGATCCATCGCGATTATTCGATCACCACCGAGTTGGCTCGTGGCTGCGACTAGCAGCTGCGCTCACAGCGACAGACACTCCTCGGAACGAACTCTGTGTACAGATAGGCCCACCGCTCGAGCAGCAGCCGCTTTCTTCTAAAGCTACATAGGGTCTAGACCATCGTTCTGCCTCGTCTTCTCTCTATTTGCCCGATATAGTAGCTTCAGTTGAGGGTGTCATAGAACGATCCGCATGGCGTTCTTTTCGCCCCATTCGGGCTGGACTATCCGTTCACTACAGATGCGAATGTCCCGCTGAATGTTCTGTCACCAACGAGCTATTCCTCGAAAGATACCTGCCTGTGGGAGCTACGCCATTGAACGGGTCCCTCTTAATTCGGGTGGAAGGTCCTTCAAATGATTGTAGACCAGCCTGAGAAGAGGTTCGATTTGGTTCCACTTTGGGCCTTTGATTATAGTGTGCTCGTCATCATCCCAACGTACGTATCTCTTGTCCTCAAGCTTCGGAAGATGTACGTGATACAGTTCGTTCTGTATGTTCCTCTCCTCAAACGCAAGACCTGAAATCTGGTGAAAAGATAATTCGCTGATATCTTGGCCCTGTTCATAGAGGCTAAAAAGTAGCCGACGTCGAAGGGGGTGACTCAATGTATCCAGTACCTCATCAGTTACTCTGTTACGGGAGTGGCCAAGCATATGGCAGTACTCTCAATCAAACTACATGAACCTATCTAACATTGTCAAGATTTTATCATGATTCGGTTGCTATTAACGCTGGTACCTGTACTTACCGGTCGCTTGAGAGTCACAGAGAGGGGTATGCGAACTGTTCTATGACACCCTTATATATAGTACCAAATTGGGAACCTATTCTTCAACGTCGTCCGCTGTCATCACAGTAGCCTCTATCTGAAGGAAGTCTTCAACGTCATCATCATCAATATAATCTGGTGTCTCTCCAACTAATTCTTCATCCCTGCCGTCTTCACCGTCTTCGATTTCCCAGGTCATCTGATTTCTAAATCCATCGTCAGTGTAATGTCCTCGTACACGAGCTTTCTTGTCGTGTGGCTCATCCACGAAAGAGACCTCAGTAAATTCGATATCACGGATAACTCGGTTACAGAAAACTCCATTGTATGCAATACCCTCGAGATGAGGGCATGAGTCATATTCCTCACCACAGATACTGCATATATACGAACCTACCACCATACCCGGACTCACATACTGATGGGGCGGGAACAAGAACCTCTCGTGACTTATCAATTTTTCTTTGTATCCTTCCATACCACAAAATTGAGAAATCGGATCAGCAGATTTTGCGCTGCTTGCCCATTCTTGAGCATCAATTAACGATCCCCAAGCAGATTCCCACTCCTCGTTTTTCAACTGAACCCACATCTGGAGTTCGTTACGCAGGGCCCTTGCCATACAGATGAACATGAGAATTTGATTAGCAGGGCGACCTGGGTTACCCGTCTTACCTACGCCTTTCAGGGGGTTTTGCTGAGCGACCTCAAATTTCTCTTCTACCCAGTCGAGAAACTCATCCAGATTATCAATCCTCTCTTTTTGATACTCGATTCCACGAGGTAAGAACGCAAACCGTTCAGCATCAGTTGCCACCTCATTGTATTCTTCTGCCACCTCCTCTACAGTTTCATTCAAGAGAGGTGAAGTGGGAATTTCAGTCATTGTCTTCTTCTTTCATTTCGAAATCCATTTCCAACTTGTTGGACATCTTCTCTGGGATATTCTTGAGCCCTTCAACAGATCCGGTGTATTTCATTGAGGTAGATTTATTTTCTGACTCTACGGTTACTTCCAATTCTACGTCATCAGAAGTTCGTCGTTGGTAGTATAATTGTAGAGTTTCAAAGGCCATCATTACAATTTCTGGATTGTCTTTAATGAATTCAAACGTAGCGTATAATGGTGGGAGAGAAGTCGCGTCGGAGAACTGAGCAAGCGTGCCCTTTCCTTCAATTCGCTCATGATGTACCTCATTCTGTTCCCACAGTTTTTCGACCGTAGCCGCTTCTGGTGCATCTACTAGTTTGTTTGACTCCTCAGATAGAGGGCTATAGACTGGCAAAATCACAAGTCCAGACTCTGAATCCACGTCAATGTTCTCTAAGTACTCTGGCCGTTTATCGTCAGTCTTCACCTCAAATACCATGTTGTAACGCAGTTACCAATACTGAGGGTTCAATCTTGGGATCATTAGAGGGGAAGGATACTCTCCATCGGTACAGACAAATTAAACGACACACCGGAATTGACGGTGAATACAGTGTTCAGCACGCTGTTCTTGATAGCTACCGGTTAGTTTGATAACTGCTCTAGTAACTACTCGATCTAGACTTACCGCTGATTCACTGTCTTCTGTCCGACTTTCACAGTCGGTAGTTCCCATCGAGTCAGGAGTTAGTCAGGAGTTAGTTAGAACTGAGAAGGTTAGATTCTCAGGAAGCGTCTGGATGGGTGTATGAAGTTCCTCTACCATCCAGACACCGTTCTTACGGCCTCTGACCTTGAAACCTTAGCGCTTGATCTCCTCTTTGAGATCCCAATCCCCGGAGTCGAAGGCTGCGGCTTCGACTCCGGGATTATCCGACAGACGCTCCTCCAGGCCGCTGTCGATCAGAAATCCATCAAGGCTGTTACTGATACCACTTGTGGAACGTACTCCGATGACTACACGTTTGCCCAGCTTCACACCGTTCCGGCCGCTGAACTCGAAGTTACCGTCAACCGTCTTCTCTGCCAGCAGGCGGTGATGATCCTCGGCCCAGCGCCGAGGATCATCTGCGTCGACTTCGTGGATATCCATTATCACGGCTGTCCACACGCTGAACCTGGCGAACTCTATCACACGAAGCCTCGCGATGGCACCTCCCAGTGCCATCGCTACCTCGCTGGATTCGTCCTCTGTCGGGCTAAACCACTCGTCATCGCAGTCACACCCGTCCGTAGTGACAACCCGAAGAGCGACGTGGTTGAGCGACTGCTCGACCACGTCGCGGCCCTTCCGTTCACCGTGGCCGGACTCCTCGCTGACCGTAGCTTCTACGATGGCACATCGATCGAGCGACTGGCTGCAGTTGCACCAGTCGCTCTCCCAATCATCCGCCGTGGGAAACAGATGGCCGAGAAACTGGATATGACAGTCTCCTACTGGACGGAGTACGTGATGTACGAGGGGAGCGAGCGGGAACTGCGCTTCCCGCTCGCGGTCTGTGTCTCCTCCCAGCAGGGAAACCGGGGCAAGCATGGCTTGCTCGTGCGAGCGTACGTAGCGTGCGATCTGGCCGATCGCACGCCGAAAGAAGTCGAAGCCCTCTACCGGAAACGCGCAGCCATTGAAACAGCCTTCCGGACGATGTGCGAAGCGCGTGCGCGGACCAGCACAACTGATCCAGTCGTGCGGTTGTTGTTCGTGCTGGTAAGTTTCCTGTTGCGGAATCTGTGGCTCATCGTGCGATGGGGCGTGCTCGCCACGCCACGACGCGGCGGGCGAGCACTGCCCGTCTGGTTCCGCTTCGAGATGTTCCGGGAGTTCATCGACCATTCTCTGGACGAAACGTTACGCCGCAAGTGGGAAGTGACGACCAACGATGTCGGCATCCCGGCGACCTACAACCAGCTGGACGCGGGCGGTCTCAGCCCGCGTCCAGCGGCAGTCCTGCGAACGAGCGACAGCTTCGCGTCTTGGCTGGGTTGACGGCGCTCTCACTGGCGTGAGATCGCCGTCTCTCTTTTGACTCACTGGATCGGTCGCACTGATCGCGTTCGTTTTGCTCCAGAAACCGAGTCAGTAATCAGGAACGATGGGAACTACCGATGTCTAAAGAGAATACGCGCGAAGAGGAAGCAAGCGGGGAAGTGATCACCGAGCTGCTGGAGACGGTTCGGAAACAGAAAGAACGTCTAACGGTAATCCAAGAGGATTACGTAGCTACGGCAGCAGTTGAGTACGTTCTACTCGAGTACGGCCTTTCACAAGAGCGGGTAGACGAGATTACCGAGACAATTAAAGAAGTTGACAGTAAGTTCGGGGGTGGTAGTGATGTGTGATTGCTGCGAGGAAGTGGAAGAACTCCGCGAAGAGAGCGACGAGAAAGACGAGCAGATAGCGGAACTTCGCGAGGAAAAGCAGGAACTCGAGGAGACAGTTAACGAACTGACCGACCTACTCTAGTGGAAAGAAGGTATATCTAATCTACATCGTCAAGATAAATAAAACCATGAGAATAATATAGATGATACTCGAAAGTATATCTATGCCACGTCACCGATCCAGTAGCCACCCAATTTCAGATGAGAATGTTGAAAAAGCAATAGAAGGGGTATCCGATGATTACGGCACCTATACAAATGAAGTAGTTAACGATGCTCTGGCGGCTTTTCAAGACCGATTCGAAGATGAAGATTTAGCTGAGATTCTAAGGGAGTGTTACGAAGAAGGGGCCAAATATGAATTATTGGAAGAAGGAGGGACTGGGTTAGACTGGTATATAAACACCCACGATTATGTTATTCTGGAGAACCTTTCCCCAAACATTGGCGTTGTGATGGAACAAGATTTCGATGACGAAACCGGTATTCCAGGTGATCAAGGTCTCCAAAATTGTATGCTTAAAGCGCATGACCTTCAGGCACGTGAGCTCGTGGAAACCCGAGACCTCTGTCGGATCACAGGCCAACCGGCCCTTCTCGGAGGCAGTCCAGTTGTAATACAAAAAACATACAGTTGGATTGGCGGTGAATCGCTTCCTAACAGAGAAATCAATTTCCTGCTTGAGGTTGGTCTGTCTACTGACGAAGTACTTGATTATCGGATGCTCAAGCATAGTACCCATACGAATGTTGAAAAGTGGGCTGAACGGCGAGGAAAGACGGTCAATCAGGTTGAACAGAATGCGGAACGGGCAGCAGAGAAACTCGAAAAACACTTTAAATAAGAAGGTTTCTCGACACTGGAGATACTCAACACCCAGTATCTTGAAAACCCCTCGGCTTTGCACGTTGAGGATATTATAGTTGATCAGGTGAAATGGGCGGCTGAAACCGTGTTCCAACAGGCACGGCGGCTTCAGTCGAACGCGACGTACATCTGACGACGATGGGTTGATTAGTAAGATAAGGAGGAATTCCCCCAATTGGTAAAGTAAACCAGAGAGTGGATGTATATTGGTTGTCCGATCTGCGACAACCGAGATACACAACTCTCCTGGCAGGGAACCCTACTCCGTATCTCCAATTTACATGCTATAGGCATTAGCAGAGATACTCATAGATTTGCAGCGATCTGAGTGTTGGCAGAGCTGCTAAGAGGTACTCTTTGACCCCATTAGCCGTTTGAAACAGCTGATTAGCTCGCCCTTCCCGGAGCTGCCGCCAGCAGTTTTCGAGCGGGTTCATCTCCGGCGAATGCGATGGCAGATATTCCAGAAGCAGGCCGTCTGCGGCGGCCTGCTTCTTTAGCGCCTTCGCGATGAAGTAGCTCGCATTGTCTAGGACGATCGTAAGATTTTCGCCGAACTCTTGGCGTACCGCCCGAAGGAAGTGTTTCGCGACCTCAGCATTGAACTGGTTTGGTGTGAGAGCGATGAACCGTTCGCCGTCGTCACTGACTGCACCGAGCATGTTTACCTTTCTACGAGCGCCCGAGACCGGCAGTCTCGGGCGCGAGTTCACTGGGAACCAATCGGGTTTCTGGTTGGTTGCGACCGCTTCCGTGTGCTGGTTAATCGCGACAATGCGGTAGCCAGGCACTGTCTAGCCAAAGAGCGAACAGGTCTTAGAGACGGATGCTATGACCGTCCAAGACCTGTTCACTGTCTCTCTGGAACCGCAGCCGCTTGAGTGCTGGGAAGACTGATCTGTACGCGAACGGGCTCTCAGAGAAGGCTCAAGAAGTACTGCGTCACCAGTCGATCGAGACGACGCACGAAGCCTACTCAGATACCAAGATGAAGGAGGTCTCTGACAGTATTGACGCGGTTCGCGATTGATCAGTCCTACCTATCTATCGTCGTTCGATCTCCCGAACCTTCGATATCACCCACCTTGATCTGCTCGCGTCTGATTTCAGTCCACACACGATTCTCTCAGTGATCGATAACATCCGGACTCCGGCACCAATCATCGGCGTAGCGTCTCAATCGTTGGAAATGACCTCGAGAGTACTTAACACTGGATAGTCTGTATACTCGAAAAATAACCGAATACATCGATAAAACCTGTCTGAACAGTATAGAGGATCGTTTTACTAATCTGGGACTATCTGGCTACGACTCGTTTATCCGGGGTACGTTCTCGAGCACGGCGTCGGCCAGTTCTTCACCACTCCCCGGCACACCCTCGAGTCGGTCCCGATTGGAGTCGCGCAGCTCGTCCAGCGAGTCGTACCTCCTTTCGTCGTCACCGAGACCGACGGTTCGACATCGAACTGAACTGCTCGGGTGCTGAGTGTCTCGACGATCTCCCGTCGTCGCTCTCACCAACTACGAACGCGGAGACAACCTGGGAAGCACCGTGATCACGATGTGAGAACTACTCTATGAGACCCTTGACTACAGACTTGTATCCTGATATAATACCGCTCCGAGTGGCATCCTCAGATAATAGTTCTGTCTCCTTGAGAACTTCTGGTAGACCAGACGGGCATTTGCCCGGCGTCGAAGGCCCATTGACGATAATACATCTCTGAATGTCTCCGGTCGTAGTATCAGTACGTCTTCGTAATCGAGATCGCTGTGTACCTCGGCCAGTTTCATCTCAACCTCTTTCATTGTAATGAAATTAATATAATAATTACCGTTTATATATGTTTGATTGGATATTACCTCTCCTTCAGTCGGCAGATTCGTTGTGCTTGTCTTATCAAAAATCAGACTAAACTAGAAGACGTACATTTATTGGTTGTGATGTTATTCTCACTACTATAATGGGAATCTTCGGGTCAGACGACGACTTATCCGGCAATATGAACGCCTCACCGCAAGGCAACCACGTGACCGAAAAACGCGTCAAGAAAATGGGCGATGTTATCGACGACGATGAACCCATCCACTACATGACCGCTGGCAGCACAATCGATGTCGCAGGGGACGAGTCCGGCACCTCGTTGTTCGGCAATGACAGAGGCCGGAAATCAGGGACGAAAGGCTACGTCCGGACCGCGTTCACCGATACACGAGCCGCGATTAAAATCCCGCAGTTAACCGGGACTGACGAACGATCAGTGCCATACCAAAATATTACTAGTATTGATCTGGACACCGGACTGTTGAAGAAGCGGCTGTCATTGAAAACGAACAGCCAAGCGTATCACATCGAAGTTGACAAGCCAGGGAAGGATGAGTGCCGTGAAATTGTCAAATTCCTTCGGAACAAAGTAGAAGAATTGCAGCAGACAACCGTTTCAAGCAGTGAACTGGACCCGACTAAACAGTTGCAGCGGCTAAAAGAACTACATGAGGACGATGTATTGTCCGACGAAGAGTTCGAGGAGAAGAAAGAGGAACTTCTCGATAAGATTTAATCGGCATCTTCGCCGACAGTCTTCTATCCTTCTTTGACAAAGCAGCATTATACTTCTCGAAAAACGTTAGAATACGGTAGGGAGGAGTCAGAGTGCATCAAAGGCCGGCGATCGTTACCAGTCCGACATCAGATCAGAAAAGTATCACATGGAACCTGGCGATAAGGATGATGAGATTCGATGCATACAAACCTGCAGTGACGGCCACCGGATTGAAAGTACGTTCGAACTATTAACATGACTTAGAATAAGCTACCACCCTCGTTCAACTCGTCTCGAACCTTCCGCTGATAGCCAAGCCGTGTGCCAGTATCAATCCCGTCACTATGGAGGTAGCCGTGAAATTTGTACAACTTCTGGGCCTTGGGATCAGCTCCTAATTGGCGTTCCAGCCAGTATTCAAACTCGTCCTCATCTGAGCCGTTGATCTCCTTCACTCAGTATTGCCCTCGTAGAAGCGGTCGATCCAGTTCTGGACTTGGCCTGCTATTGAGTGGTTTTGGTTATCAGCGATCTTCTGAAGGATAGTGTTTATAAAGGTTCCTCGAAAGGCAGAACTAACTTTCACTTGGCATATCTCTTACCCGCCTCAAAAGCTGGTCGAGTTCACCAGGAATCTCACCTCGTTCCATATGTCGAGAAACTATACCATTGATAGCCTTTTTACTCATACTCTGGTCCAGTTCCTCTTTACAGATTCTATTCAGAGTCTTTGCATGATTCCTCTTTCCAGCTCCATCAAGGAATTCCTCAACAACCTCCAGATCCTGAATATTGAAAGCTCTTGCAATAGGTTCTGCACTCTCAATCAAATATGACTCAATAACAGGCTTCTTTAGGACATATACATTCTCAGGACTTACCCCCAGATCCGAAGCCACCGATTTAGTCTTCTCCTCAGGATCCATCTTATCAGAATCTAAAATGAACAAATACGGCATCCGAAGCTGCCGAATTATCTTTAACATAGGCTCCGCGTCTGCAAACATATTGTCTCCCTCCAAAGAGATCAACCGAATACCTCGTTCTTTAAGGGGATATCCTAGAGTATCGGCCAATTGTTTGAAGACGACTCTATCTGATTGATCCTCAACAAAAACGACAGCACTCGATTGATAGAAATCACTCTTCTCGTACCCTAGCATCGAAAGAGTACTATCAATTTCCGTGCCTTCCACGGTCTCGAGTTCCGTGACGTTCTCCTCATTCCGGTATACAGACATAATATTCTCCGTTCCGGTTTCGTTGACAAAGACATCCGAATGAGTAGTTACGAAGACTTGTGTTCCGCTAAGAGAAATTTCTTCTATTAAGTCATATACATGCTGCTCTGCTCCTGGATGGAGATGTTGCTCTGGCTCCTCTACAAATAGAACCTCCGAGTTTTCTTTAGCACGAATAATCGCAGTTAGCAAGATGAGAATTTGTTGAGAACCAGCTGAGATCTCATCTAGCACAAAAGAATCCGTGAACCCCTCCCCAAGTACTTCGACAGTTACATTGCCCTCTTCAAGCAGTTGTACATCTACCTCCGAGACGCCCTCCATTATAGATTGATAACTCTCTGAGATTTCCTGGAAAGTCTCCGGAGAATTCATGCTGAGCGTGCCGAGCACCTGAGCAAGCTTCTCACCTGCTTCATCAATTTTATTTCTCCTGATGAGGTCCATCATCCCTTTCGGATTTCGTGTTGCACGTAGGGTTTGCCAATTCGATAGAGAGTTCTGAAGTGTATCAAGAAAGGACTTGTCAACACGGTACTTTGCAGATGTGTATGTTACTGCTGGTAGGTTTTCGAGGACTAGAACATCATTCTCCCTTGTACGGTTGCCCTCACGAGAAAGATCCTCCATTGACCCCTTGATATTGGTCCTGAAGACTTCCTCTGTGATCCCACCTTCTGAGAGATGAATCTCGTGTTGGATCTTAGAGAAGGTATCTGAATCACGGAAATCCTCAGCCTGTGATTCGCCGAAAACATCCCGTTCAGTAAGCTCCTCAATCAATGAGGATCGTGATTCGTCGGATAGTCCAAAGGTTGCCTCAAATGCAATTTCATCTACATTGTTGTTCCGAATAAGGCGGTCTGAGTACCAAGAACTCAAATCAATATCGTCATTTAGTATATCTCTATAATCTAGGATCGAATCCAGCACATTAGACTTCCCAGAATTGTTCTTCCCAATTAGCACATTGAATTTGGAGCACGAGAATCGCTCCTCGTGAATACTGCGATATCCGGAGACTTTCCATTCTTCTATCTTCATACAGCAAACTACTCCACTACCAGCAGTAAAAGCAGTTGGGAATATAACTGTATATATCAATACTGACACTCCACCAAGCCGGCCGGTAGGTGATAAGGAGATTTCTCTATTTTTATCGTTGCAGCTTATCGGAGTTGCACCGCCTCGCCAACGCATTGTAAATGAAGATCGGCTGGCTTGGATTCGAACCAAGGACACCCACATCTACAGTGCGGTGTTCTGACCAGATTGAACTACCAGTCGATGAAAGACGGCCTCGACGTAGGGTGTATGCCTTTATAAAAACCCGACGCTGTCCTGTGGTTTCGTACGTGGTTGAGAACGAGTAGGCATTACAGATGCGATAGTAAATTCGGATGGGCGCTGCAGGCTCACAGCCACTCAGACGCCCTCAGAATTCCTCTCGTTCGGTCTGACGAACGGAGGGAAATCGCGGAGTTCAGATCGACCCGTTATCGGTTCGCGACTCACGACTATGAGTCTCGAGCCAATCGATCCGGAGACAGCACTCGAACTGTACCTCACGGACAAGGAAGCCGAACTCGCCGAGAGTTCGATTCAGTCGCACAGATACCGCCTCAAGCACTTCCTGCGTTGGTGCGAGATGGAGGACATCGACAACCTTAACGACCTCACCGGTCGCAAACTCCAGCAGTATCGTCTCTGGCGTCGCGACGATGGTGACCTCTCCGTTGCCAGCGAGAAGACCCAGATGGACACGCTGCGCGTGTTCATCCGCTGGGCCGAGTCGATCGACGCCGTCGAGCAGGACCTCTCGACGAAGGTTCGTTCGCCGTCGATGACGCCGGAGCAAAACACCCGCGACGAGATGCTGGAGACCGAGGAAGCTGAGGCAGTTCTCTCGTACCTCGCTAAGTACGACTACGCATCACGTGAACACGTCACCGTCGCGCTGATGTGGCACACGATGATGCGTGTCAGCAGCGTCAACGCCCTCGACGTCGACGACTACAATCCCGGCGAGCAGTACATCGAGGTCCACCACCGCCCGGAGACTGACACGCCAATCAAGAACAAGAAAGACGGTGAGCGCCTGGTTGCACTGTCAGATGAAATCTATATGCTGCTTGACGACTGGATCGAAGAGAAGCGACCGAACGTGACCGACGACTTCGGCCGTGAGCCGCTCGTCGCGACGAGGGAGGGGCGCGCGAACAAGACTACGCTTCGGAAGTACGTCTACCAGGCAACCCGGCCGTGCTTCCGTGGAGCAGAGTGTCCTGAAGATCGGGATCCAGAAGAATGTGAGGCTGCTGTCAACGACCAAGAGGCGTTCAGATGTCCCGCGAACGTCAACCCCCACGCCATCCGCAGGGGCAGCATCACGCACTCACTCAACAGCGACCTCCCGGACAACGTCGTCAGTGATCGAGCGAACGTGAGCTCTGCGGTCATCGAACAACACTACGACCGGCGCACTGAGAAAGAGAAGATGGAACAGCGGCGGGACTATTTGGATCGACTCTGACCCCAGCATAACTTTACGCCTTTACTTTATTTCTTCTATATAATGGCAGAATTCATATCGATGGAATCCACTGTGAGCTAATATAGTATTTGACCATATGATTGCGATGCTCGGAAACGAAAATTCGCTAGCAGTTGTTGCCTGAGTCTTATTTTTTGCGCAGATTTTCGGAACGCAGTTCACCCTTCGCGTGCCACGTTCGTGGGCGCATAGCGACGATAGTTGCACCGAGATAGGATAGTGCCACAATTCCGACGACAATCGTTCCGGGAATCATGCCGATCGCGGCACTCGTCACCCATGGCTCTGGAGAGAACACAGTGATACGCACGATCCACGCAGCGAGTAACACGGTGAACAGCGGCAGATACACTCGTCGTAAACGGTGCGCTATCGCTTCCTCTGCGCTGATCTTGATCGTTGGTTCCCGATAATCCTGACTCAACGCTTCACGCCAGTCGGAATCGGGCAGTCCAGCAGAGGGGTCAAGTCCGTATGCGAAGACGTTTTCCTGCAATTTCCTGACTCTGCTTCGCCAGATGTCGTATCCTCGATACCGACGGGCCTCGATCAGCAGGAACACCGAGAGCGTGGCCACGCCGATGAGAAGGATATAGTGGGGAATGTCGGGCCGTGAGAACGCCCACGTGAGGATCGCAGAGATGACGAGAACGGCCCAGTTCGTCGTTCGATCGAGGCGCTCTCGCCAGAATTTCATACGATGTATCTCGCCCCGATAGAGGTGAGCGGTGGCCGAGCTGGGCCCCATATTTTCCTCAAGAAGGCCTTCTCCCAATTCCCTGTGCTCTGAATCGCCAGGATCGATCTCCTTCTCTGAGGGTTGTGACATTAGATGAGAAGTTGAATGTCGGATTCGGCCATGTCCTGAATCGCCGTCGCTGCCCCGACACCGACGGTGACACCGTCGTAGAAGTCGTTTTCGTCGTAGTCCATCAGATCGATTGTCATCTGACAGGCTTGGAACTCGACACCCATCTCCAGGGAGGTATCGATGAGTTCCTCGATCGTCGCCGTGTCGTTATCCTCGATCTGCCGTTCCATCATTTTCGTCGTCATGCGATCCATACCCGGAAGCGCCGCGATCGCATTCGGGACCGGCATATTAGGATTGCCGACGGAACTTAGCTTCAGGTTTTTCGACTTCTCCTCATGGAGGATGTCCAGCCCCCAGAACGTGTGGAAGACCGTCACCTCGTAGCCGAACGCAGCGGCGGTACTTGCGAGAATGAGCGGCGGGTACGCCATATCGAGTGTCCCCTTCGTCGCGATGATCGACATCTTCGGCTGTTCATCGCTGCTCTCGGACTCGACATCGCTAAGTCGGTCCTCAAGTTCCGTAATTCTCTCTTCGAGTTCTGCGCTGCTCAGAGTCTCATCGTCGGCGGTGGTCGCCTGTGTGGTGTCCGTACTCATCGTATTACTCCGTCTTGCGGACGTAGTGCGTGAAGACGTCGTCTCCCTCGTCCTGATCGACGAGCTCCACACCCTCGGTCGTATCCGCCCACCCAGCGATGTCACTCATACTCCCAGGGTCAGTCGCGAGGACTTCCAAAACCTCACCCTCCCCGAGTTCGTCGATGTTCTGCTTCGTCTTGACGACCGGCATCGGGCAATTCTGTCCCTTCACGTCGAGTGTCTCGGTGATTTCGTACTCAGTCATGATATTGACTACACTACCCAATACTATCGGCCACAATAAAAGCGTGTCGGTAGTAAATCACCGATTCAACATTACTGTAGTAGATGAAAATACTATATCGGCCTAAAAACGGCACACCACTCTTGTTATCCGTACATGGTCTTGTACAGATATAGAATTACTATGCAAAGCCTTATTGGCGAGCCGTTTGTAGAAGGGGATGACGATGACCGAAGAAGACCTTCCAGCCATTGAAGATGACGTCGAATCAATCACACCGAAACAACTGAAAGAGCGGATTGACAGCCGCGAGAACGTCTTCATTCTCGACGCGCGCTCGGAAGGTGACTTCGACGAGTGGCATATCGAGGGAGAGAACGTTGAGATCGTGAATTACCCCTATTTCCAGCTGCTTGACGGGATTCCGAAGGACCTTCTCGCAGACCTTCCCGAAGACCAGAAGATCACAGTCCTATGCGCGAAGGGCGGTTCCAGCGAGATGGTCGCCGAAAACCTCGAGGAGGAAGGATACGACGTCGACCACCTCGAACGCGGAATGAAGGGCTGGGCACGCATCTACGAATACACTGAACTCAACATCGACGTCGACGCGACGATTGCACAGTACCAGCGTCCGTCCAGCGGGTGTCTCGCGTACCTCGTCCTCTCGAACGGTGAAGCCGCAGTCATCGACCCGCTACGAGCATTCACTGACGACTACATCCAGGACGTTCGAAATCTCGGTGCCGAACTCACGTACGCTCTCGACACGCACGTCCACGCAGATCACATCTCTGGAATTCGGGCGGTGGCCGAGCAGACAGACGCAACTGCGATCATGCTCGAAGCAGCTGCGGCGCGCGGCGTCGAGTACGACCGTCAGTACGAGGCCGTCGAAGACGGCGATACGCTCACGGTTGGGAACGTTGAGATAGACGTGATTCACACGCCCGGTCACACGACGGGAATGACCGCGTACGAAGTCGGGAACGTCCTGTTTACCGGTGACGGACTGTTCACCGAAAGCGTCGCACGCCCCGATCTCGAAGATTCCGAGGCAGCCAGGGACGCCGCGAGGACGCTCTACGAATCGCTCACCGAAAAAGTGCTGACGCGGTCCGACGACACAGTCGTCGCACCTGCACACTTCAGCGATTCTGCAACACCGAACGACGACGGCGCGTACACTGCAACGCTCGGTGAGCTACGAGAGACAATGGACGCGCTGTCGATGGACGAAGACGCGTTCGTTGAGTTCATCGTCTCGGATATGCCGCCGCGACCGGCGAACTACGAAGCGATCATCGCCACGAACCTCGGCCGGGAATCGCTCGGCGACGAGGAGGCGTTCGAACTCGAACTCGGTCCGAACAACTGTGCGGCCAGTGAGGAGGCGTTGACGAACTAAAATGAACGAACTTTCACCATTGCTCGCGCTCGGTGAGCCCTTCCCGCGAGGAGTCCTGCCGTATCTCCTCGGTGGGCTACTCGTTGGGGTCGGCGCTGCGGTCATCTACCTCGCCACGGGGATCATTGCCGGTGCGAGCACGTTCCTCGAGTCGACGCTGTCGTACGTCTCCAATGTGCCCCGGTTCAACCGGTTCAAGTACGTCCAGTCACGAGACTGGCGACTCGTATTCACAGCGGGCATCGTCAGCGGCGCCGCCGTGTACGCAGTCCTCTTTCAGGGCGGGATTTGGACGACGGAGGTCCAGTGGTGGCGGCTCCTCGGCGGTGGCTTCCTCGTCGGCGTCGGGACCCGCCTCGGCAAAGGTTGCACGTCGGGCCACGGCGTTTGCGGCGTCGGCTCGCTCTCGAACACCTCGTTCGTGAACGTGGCGACGTTCCTCGCTATCGCGATCGGGACAGCCCAACTCGTGCAGGCGGTGGGGGTGGCACCATGAGCAGTACCCGTCGTAGCCAACTGTTCATGCCGATAATCTACGTGGGTGGGCTGATCTTCGGCTTCGGCCTCGCGATTAGCGGCATGGCTCGCCCCGAGGTCGTACTAGACTTCCTCCAGTTCGAGGACTTTGGCCTCTTGTTCGTCATGGGTGGTGCAGCCGTCGTGACCGGGGTCACGTTTGCCGTCGCCACCCGGTATCTCGATCGGGCGCCGTTGACGGCCAGCGAGTACACGCGCCGAGTGAAAGCGTTCGATCGCAACGTCGTCATCGGCGGGACGATCTTCGGTGTCGGCTGGGGTCTCTCGGGAATCTGTCCTGGGGCTGCCTACGCGAGCGTCGGTATCGGTAACTATCCGATCCTGTGGGCGGTCGTCGGAATGTTCCTCGGCGCGTACGCACAGGGCTACTGGCGAGCACTTCGCTCGAGCACCACCGACGACGTGACCGAAACCGCTTCCAGCTAACTATCAATATTCTCATAAAATCACCTGATACTGGGTGATCTGAGAACGGATTAACTCGCTCGGTATTGAGTCGTTTAATACCAGTAGTTGGTAATACGGTTTCTTTATTCAGAAAGAGGGTCGAAAATCACGTTCAGTATAGAGAGCACAGATAGCAATTGCTCTTCAAGCCGCTGTTTCGCTCAATCAGGGGTATTTCACATGTCTACGTCTTCGAGAACAGACGTATCATTGCTGAGGATTAGGCGGGAACAACACTCTTTAGCAGCGAGTGTTTAAACACCAGTCATACTGCAACCGGCTTTTCTTTAAATGACGACACGAAGTCCTCATTGATCGGTTGTGAATTCGACCCAGTACCGCGATTTTACGTTATTTATCAGCCTGGCGTTGATGTGGGGAACGGCGTTTCCTGCCGTGGAGGCAGCCCTTTCCTCTATGCCCCCGTTGTTGATCGCGGCCGTTCGGTTTGACCTCGTCGGGTTGTTTATGCTGGGGTATGCGCTTATGACGACCGAGAGCTGGCAACCGTCTACTCGTGGTGACATCCTCGCTATCGTGGGAGGGGGAATCCTGTTTGTCCCGGTTGGACAAGGTATCTGGTACATCGGTCAGGAACTCACTACGAGCGCCCTTTCCGGATTGATGGCCAGCCTCATACCGCTTTTCACTGCTGCGTGGTCGTGGGTTCTCGTCCCCGAAGACCGGGTGACGGGGGAGAGTTTCGCAGGACTCAGCATCGGGTTTGCGGGCGTACTCCTCGTCCTGATTCCCGGTGCCACCCCGCTGTTCAGCCAGGGCGTTCTTGGGAAGCTATTGTTATTCGTGTCGGCAATCGGGACCGCGCTCGGGAGTGTCCTGATCCGACGGGCGGAAAATGGAATCTCTACCCCTGCGGTGACTGCATGGTCGATGCTTCTCGGTGCCGGACTTATGCACGTGCTCAGCCCCGCTATCGGCGAGTCGCTGTCGGACGTAACAATAAACGCCACAGTAGTGCTCGCGGTCGGCTACCTGACAGTAGTCTCGACCGCGCTCGCATATATCGTCTACTTCACACTGCTCAACCGGCGGTCTGCTGTGGAAATCAACCTGGTCCACTATCTCTTCCCGGTCGTTGCAATCGTGGCGGGGTATATACTGTTCGGCGATACCCTCCCGCAGTCGGCAATCGCGGGTTTCGTACTCATCGTTGCAGGATTCGGTATTCTGAAACGCCGGGCGATCGTTGCGGAACTCGGTAACAGAGACTCCAGAGACCATCAGTAATGTGTTATTTGGCAGAGTCAACAATCACTCCGTAGACGTACTTAGCCAATCCCCCATCTCAGTTTCAGCTGTATTTCTAGGTGAAGAAATTGTGCTACTAACTACTGATACGGTAAGCATCGCACTCTTCTTCGGTGCGACGGCCGCGGTCAGCACTGCGATTGTGCTCGCGACGGTTTGTGTACTTCGGCAGGAGCGACTCGGAACACGGTGCCGGCTGGTGTCGTCATGGATAGGAACAGTATTGTGCTGACTATGCAAATACTTTTGAGTGACAGGCACCTAGTATCGGTAACTGATGCCTGACTCGATGAGTGAAATGCTTCGGCAGGATATGCAGTGTGAGGGCCTGCTGGAGTGTTTCCACAACCTCAAAGAAATCGACAAAGACGTGTTCCGACTGTTGAACGAAGCCAACGAGCCGCTCACCGTTGACGAGATCGCTGACGAGATCGACCGCGAGCGGTCGACCGCCTACCGAGCAGTCAAGCGGTTGATGCAGGCCGGGTTCCTCCAGAAGGAGCAGGTCAACTACGAACAGGGCGGCTACTATCACGTCTACCTTCCCCGAGACGCCGACGAGATTGCCCAGGAGATGCAGCGGATGCTCAACGACTGGTACGCACAGATGGGCCAACTCATCGGCGAATTCAGCGACAAATACGGCGACACGTCCAGCCAGACGCCGACCGTCGAAAGCTGATCAACCTCTCTACTCTCGAGTTCCGACGAGAACGAACGTCTCAGGGCGTGTAACCTCCTGATGAATTTTGAAACCGTGATTCCGAAGTGAGGAGACTGCCTCCTCGACAGTGAATCGTTCGTCCAACGGCGGACCAGCCTCCCCGTGACCGTCAGCTGTCCAGTCAGCGATAGCGAGCCGACCACCCGAACTCACGACTCGGGAGAGTTCGTGTAATGCATTCGAACTGGCGAACTCGTGATACGTCATCATCGAAACTGCCGTATCAAGGAAGTCGGTATCGAACGGGAGATCACTGATTTCCGCTGTGATGAGCTCGACGTTCTCGGGCACTCCTTTCTCACGGTAGTAGTCGTGCATCGCTTCCTGCACGTCGACCGCATGCACTTGTCCAACGTGCGGAGCTAGATCGTCCGTGTAGAAGCCGGTCCCACTTCCGAGATCGGCGATGACATCGTCATCCGACGGTGAAACGTACCAGAGGAGTTCTTCGGCAGAAAGATACCGATACCGAGACGCTGCGTCTTCTAATTTCTCAGCTTGCTCAACCTCGAACGTATGATAGCCCATAGTTCGCAGTAGTGCCAAAACTATGTAAGAGTTAACGCTGCTGTTCTCCGAACGAGGCACCATGCTTCTCTGACTCTCGATACGGGATGTGGCGAAAATGCCGAATAAATCCCCTATTGAAAGAGAAAGCAGAATTTCTCAGTGGTAGTACGACCAATGGACTTAATACGCGCTATTTCATAGTATTGGATATAATGAGCAATACTGCTATCGACCCATCGGATGTCGCTCGACGCGTTCAAGAAGACGATGCCGAGGACATCTTTGTCCTCGACGTCCGCAACGAGGACGATTACGACGAGTGGCAGATCCCAGGGAGTACCAACGTTCCCATCTACGATGAGCTGCTAGAACACGACTATTCCACGTTGGAGACGACGCTCGATGAACTACCGGAAGACGAGGAAATCGCAGTCGTCTGCGTCGGTGGTATCACGTCGGCACGCGCTGCCGAATTCCTCCGTGAGCACGGCTTCGACGCGAAGTCGATCGATCGCGGAATGAACGGCTGGGGACGTGTTCACCGCCAGTATGAAGTTGAGAGCGTCGACGGCGTCATCCAGATTGTCCGCCCCGGTACGGGATGCGTTTCGTATCTCGCCACCGACAACGGTGAGGCCATCGTCATCGATCCGAGCCAGTACATCGATCAGTATCTGGACGTGGCAGACGAGCAC